>JASLDK010000309.1 GCA_030145945.1 Nocardioides sp. | reverse complement strand
GAGGTCCTGGCGGCCGTCGATCCGGCGTACGGCGACCGCGTGCTCGATCTCGCGGCCGGCACGGGCACGTCCAGCCAGCCGTTCAAGGATGCGGGTGCGCAGGTCGTGCCGTGCGACTTCTCGATCGGCATGCTCGAGGTGGGCAAGAAGCAGTTGCCGCACCTGCCGTTCACGGCCGGCGACGGCACCAAGCTGCCGTTCCGCGACGACACCTTCGACGCGGTGACGATCTCGTTCGGCCTGCGCAACATCATCGACCCGGTCGCCGGGCTGGCCGAGATGCGCCGGGTCACCAAGCCGGGTGGGCGTCTGGTGGTCTGCGAGTTCAGCCACCCGACCTGGAGCCCGTGGCGCACCGTCTACATCGAATACCTGATGAAGGCACTGCCCGCCGTCGCGCGTGCCGTGTCGTCGGCGCCCGACGCCTACGTCTACCTCGCCGAGTCGATCCGCGCCTGGCCCGACCAGCGGGGTCTCGCGGACCTGATCGGCGACGCCGGCTGGACCCGCCCCCAGTGGCGCAACCTCTCTGGCGGCATCGTCGCGCTCCACCGCGCCACCGCCTGATCCGACCAAACCGCTACTGGTCTCCCGACCAAACCGTTACTCCGGACCGACCAAACCGCTACTCCGGTGGCGTGTCCTAGCTTGCGCGCGTCGCGCACCGGGCTCTCGGATCGCTCGATGCGACCTTCGAACTCGTCGACGGGGTGTGGGCCGTCCCTGTTTCCTCGCTCTGGACCTGAGCAAGGACCCCGACCGGATTTTCGCAACCTGATCATGCGTTAAATCCGCAGGTCAACGGCCCATTTGTCGCTCACAGTGACCTCTCCCCGGCGTTGCTGACCCCCCTGTGCACTGCCTGTCGGGCAGTGGCAGGATGTGCGTCACGCCACTAGTGATTCTGTTCACAAGATCACGAGAGGGAGACTCATGGAGCTCTACACGCCGGTCCTGGTGCTGGCGGCGCTGGCCGCATTGTTCGCGGTCGGGTCGGTCGCCATGAGCACGATGGTGGGTCCGCGGCGCTACAACCGCGCCAAGCTGGACTCCTACGAGTGCGGCATCGAGCCGACCCCGCAGGCGCTGACGGGTCGCTTCCCGATCAAGTACTACATCACCGCGATGCTGTTCATCGTCTTCGACATCGAGATCATCTTCCTCTACCCGTGGGCCGTCCACTTCGACGCGATGTCCTGGTTCGGGTTGGTCGAGATGGTCCTGTTCATCGCCACGGTCTTCGTCGCCTATGCATATGTGTGGCGACGGGGTGGATTGGATTGGGACTGAGTCATGGGAATTGAGGAGAAGCTCCCCAGCGGAGTCCTGCTGAGCACGGTCGAGGGTCTGGCCGGCTACATGCGCAAGGCCAGCTTCTGGCCGGCCACCTTCGGGCTGGCGTGCTGCGCGATCGAGATGATGACGTCCGGCGGTCCGAAGTACGACCTCGCCCGGTTCGGCATGGAGGTCTTCCGCGCCAGCCCTCGTCAGGCCGACCTGATGATCGTCGCCGGTCGGGTGAGCAACAAGATGGCCCCCGTCCTGCGCCAGATCTACGACCAGATGGCCGAGCCCAAGTGGGTGCTCGCCATGGGCGTGTGTGCCAGCAGCGGCGGCATGTTCAACAACTACGCGATCGTCCAGGGTGTCGACCACGTCGTCCCCGTCGACATGTACCTCCCCGGTTGCCCCCCGCGCCCGGAGATGCTGATCGACGCGATCCTCAAGCTGCACGACAAGGTCCAGCACGACACCCCCTTCGGCAAGAACCGCGAGGCGCAGATCCGCGAGCTCGAGGCCGAGGCCCTGATTGCAGTCCCGACGGGTGACCAGCGAGGTTTGCTGCGATGAGCGACGAGAAGTTGGCCGGGCCGGAGAAGGCGGTCGAGCAGCCCGCCGTCGAGCAGTCGCCCGAGAACGTCCCGGAGGCGTTCGGCGAGCCGGACCTCGAGGTCCGCGCCGTTGGCGAACGTCACGGCATGTTCGGGGTCAAGGGCTCCGGCGACACGAGTGGGTACGGCGGTCTCGTCGCGCCCGTCGTCCTGCCCGGTGCCGCTCAGCGGCCCTACGGCGGTTGGTTCGACACCGTCGCCGACGCGCTCGACCCGCTGATCGAGCGTGTCGTCATCCACCGTGGCGAGATCACCTTCCACGTGCACCGCGACCACCTGGTCCAGGTCATGCAGATCCTGCGTGACAACGCGGACCTGCGCTTCGAGCTGCTCTCCGGCGTCAGTGGCGTGCACTACCCCGGCGACATCGGTCACGAGCTGCACGCCGTCTATCACCTGATGTCGTTCACCTGGAACCGCCGGGTCCGGGTGGAGACCAGCGCTCCCGACAGCGACCCGCACCTGCCGAGCGTCGTACCCACCTATCCCGCCGCCGACTGGCACGAGCGGGAGACCTGGGACATGTTCGGCATCCAGTTCGACGGCCACCCGGCCCTGACCCGGATCCTGATGCCCGACGACTGGCCGGGGCACCCGCAGCGCAAGGACTATCCGCTCGGCGGCATTCCCGTGGAATACAAGGGCGCCACCGTCCCGCCGCCGGACCAGCGCAGGAGCTACAACTGACATGAGCACCGACCAGGACTTCTACGCCGGCGCCAGCGAGACGGCCGACGGCAAGGTCTTCACCGTCACCGGTCAGGACTGGGATGAGATCGCTGCGGACATGGGCGACTCCGATGCGGCTGAGCGCATCGTCGTGAACATGGGCCCGCAGCACCCGTCCACCCACGGCGTGCTCCGGCTGATCCTCGAGATCGAGGGGGAGACGGTCACCGAGGCCCGGTGTGGCATCGGCTACCTCCACACCGGCATCGAGAAGAACATGGAGTACCGCTCCTGGACGCAGGGCGTCACGTTCTGCACCCGGATGGACTACCTGTCCCCGTTCTTCAACGAGGTGACCTACGTCCTGGGTGTCGAGCGACTCCTCGACATCGAGGACCAGATCCCCGAGAAGGCCCAGATCATGCGGGTCCTGCTCATGGAGCTCAACCGGATCTCCTCCCACCTGGTCTGCATCGCGACCGGCGGCATGGAGATCGGCGCCCTGACCGTGATGACGATCGGCTTCCGTGAGCGCGAGCTGGTCCTCGACCTGTTCGAGCTGATCACCGGCCTGCGGATGAACCACGCCTTAATCCGCCCCGGTGGTGTCGCCCAGGACCTGCCGCCGGGCGCTCTCGACGAGATCCGCTCATTCGTCGCCCTGATGAAGAAGCGCCTTCCCGAGTACGCCGCCCTCTGCAACGCCAACCCGATCTTCAAGGGTCGCTTGGAGAATGTCGGTCACCTCGACCTCGAGGGGTGCATGGCGCTCGGTCTCACCGGCCCGGTGCTGCGCTCGACCGGCTACCCCTGGGACCTGCGCAAGACCCAGCCCTACTGCGGCTACGAGACCTACGACTTCGACGTGCAGACCTGGGACACCGCCGACTCCTACGGCCGCTTCCGGGTGCGCCTGGCCGAGATGTGGGAGTCGCTGAAGATCGTCGAGCAGGCCGCGGATCGCCTCGCCAAGCTCGAGGGCGAGCCGGTGATGGTGGCCGACAAGAAGATCGCCTGGCCCAGCCAGCTGGCGATCGGCAGCGACGGCATGGGCAACAGCCTCGACCACATCCGCCACATCATGGGTGAGTCGATGGAGGCCCTGATCCACCACTTCAAGCTGGTGACCGAGGGCTTCCGGGTGCCACCCGGCCAGGCCTACGTGCCGATCGAGTCGCCGCGCGGAGAGCTCGGCGCCCACGTCGTCTCCGACGGCGGGACGCGGCCCTTCCGGGCCCACTTCCGCGACCCGTCGTTCACCAACCTGCAGGCGACCAGCGTGATGTCCGAGGGCGGCATGGTCGCCGACGTCATCGTCGCGATCGCGTCCATCGACCCCGTCATGGGAGGCGTTGACCGGTGAGCCTGAGCGACCAGACGCTGGCCGAGCTGCGCGAGATCGCGGCCCGCTACCC
>JASLDK010000415.1 GCA_030145945.1 Nocardioides sp. | reverse complement strand
ATGCCCATCACCCTGCGCCACGCGGTAGGCCCGGCGGTCTGTGCTCTGACCGCTCTGGGGCTGTTCGCGGCGTCGCCGGTGATCGCAGGCTCGGACCACGTGCACGTACGTGGACGCATGGTGGCCTACGAACCATCAGGTGCGTCCGCGGTCGCCAGCGCGAACGTCGAGTACGACGCCGGCGGACACACCCGCTTGAGGATGACTGTCTCGGGCGTGACGCCCGGGACGACGTACCTGGTCCGGGCCCATGCCGGTGGCTGCCCGTCGACGCCGGACGACCTGGGCGAGATCTTCCAGCTCGCGCCGAACCCCGACCCGGCCAAGCCCGAGAACCCGCGCTATCGCAACGCCGTCAACGAGGTCTGGGCAACGATCACGACCGACGAAGTCGGCCGCGGGAGGGCCAGCGCGACCCAACCGTGGCAGTTCCCGCCGCAGTGGCGGCCCGGATCGCTCGTGCTGCACGACATCGTCCGATTGCCCGGACCCGTGCCGCCCCGAGCTGGTGCGCCGCTGGCCTGCCTGGAGGTGCCGTTCTGATGCTGGAGGACAAGGACGACGCCGAGCTCCTGCGCCAGGTCGCCGACGGCAGCAGCGCGGCCTTCGAGGAGCTCTACCGGCGCCATGCTGCGTGGTTGAGCCTGCGGATCTCCCGGCGCTGCTCGGACCCGACGCTCGTCGACGAGGTCATCCAGGACACGTTCGTGGCGGTCTGGAACAGCGCCAAGCGCTACAACGGCACGGGCGCGGTGGCTGCCTGGCTGTGGGGGATCGCCGTGCGACGGTTGATCGACGCCGTACGACGCCGACCTCCCACCGCCAATGCGCTGGCTCCGTGGATGGAGGAGCTCACCCTGGTCGAGTCGGCCGAGGAACGTGTGCTGCTCGGTGTCCAGCACGGCGACCTCGCCGGCGCCCTGGGCCGCCTCTCACCCGAGCTGCGAGCAGTCATCTGCGCCACCGTCCTCGACGGACTGACCACCCGCGAAGCCGCGCGCCTGCTCGGCATCCCGGCCGGCACCGTCAAGACCCGCATGATGCGGGCACGCCGACAACTACGTGAGGAGCTGACATGAGCGAGACCTGGCACCTGGACGTGCACCTCGCCCAGGCGTACGCCGATGGCCGCACCGATCCCGTCCTGACGGCGTCGCTGGAGCAGCATGTGATCGGCTGCGCCGAGTGCCGCGGGCTGATGCGCCCGCTGGCGCCGGCCCGGTCGATCGACCAGAACTGGGCGGCCGTCCTCGAACGCGTGCAACAACCCCGACCCAAGCCGCTCGAGCGGGTGCTCGCCCGGCTCGGCGTCGAAGCGTCGACTGCTCGACTGTTGGCGTTGACGCCGTCATTGCGCGGCTCCTGGCTGACCGGCATCGTCCTGGTTCTCCTGATCGCCGTCCTCACGGCGTACGCCGACCCTCGACAGATCGCGGCATTCCTGGCGATCGTCCCGTTGCTGCCCGCCGCGGGCGTCGCCTTCGCCTTCGCCCCTGAGCTCGACGCGTCCCACGAGGTCGCGGCAGCAGCGCCGTACCCGTTCGTGCGTCTGCTCGCTGCGCGGACTGCGATGGTGATCGCCGCGACGATCACGCCCGCGCTGCTCGCCGGTGCCCTGTTGCCGGGGCAGGCCTGGCTCGGAGTCGCCTGGTTGTTGCCCGGGCTCGCGCTGGCCGCAGCCACCCTCGCCATCGGCACCCGGGTCTCGCCCATCGCGACGGTCGTGGCGCTGGCGTTGCTGTGGTTGGCGGCCATCGGTCGTTCGCTGTTGCCGCACGGCGACCCGAACCTCGTCGGCGATCCGAGCGTGCAGGCCCTGTGCGCCGCGGTGCTCGCTGCCTCCGTCGTCGTCATCGCCCACGACCGTCACCGTCTGTCCGAAATGATCAGGAGAGTGTCATGACCGCCCCCACCATCGGGGCGCACGGACTGGTGCGTTCCTTCGGCCGTCACCGAGCCGTCGACGCGCTCGACCTCGTCGTCCGTCCGGGCGTGCTCGGACTGCTCGGACCCAATGGCGCCGGCAAGACGACGCTGTTGCGCGGTCTGGCGACGGTCACTGCCTTCGACGAGGGCTGGCTGCGCCTGCTGGGCCGTGATCCCTCGGTTGCCGCAGATCGCGTCGAGATCCGCCGTCGATTGGGCTATCTCCCCCAGGACGCGGGCTTCCATCGCGGCTTCACCTGCTTCGAGGCGGTCGACTACGTCGCCATCCTCAAGGAGCACGTGCACACCCGCGCCCGTCACGACGAGGTACGCCGGGTCCTCGACATGGTCGGACTCTCCGACGTAACCATGAAGAAGGTGCGCACGCTGTCGGGCGGCATGCGCCGCCGGCTCGGTCTCGCCCAGGCCCTGCTCGGACACCCCGAGCTCCTGGTGCTCGACGAGCCGACGGTGGGCCTGGATCCCGAGCAGCGGATCCGGTTCCGTGACCTCGTCTCGGAAGCGGGTGCGAACAGGACGGTCGTCCTGTCCACCCACCAGACCGAGGACGTGGCGGCAGTCTGCACGGACGTCGTCGTGGTCGATCACGGACGAGTGCTGTTCTCCGGAACGCCCCGGGAGCTCGCGGACACGGCCGCCGGTCGGGTCTGGATCGACGACGAACGCGACCCGCGAGCACGGGCGAGCTGGCGGGTCAGCTCCGGCCAGCACCGCCTCATCGGCGAACCTCCGGCCGGCGCGCAGCTCATCGACCCGACCATCGAGGACGGCTACCTGATGCTGTTGGCCGGGCACGACGAAGCGGTGGCCCGATGACCGTCCTGGCGGCTGATCCATCCGCGCGCTTCGTGCCGGCCCCGCTGCTGGTCCTGGCCGCGGCGGAGAGCCGGCGACTGGCTCTGCATCCCGTCACCCTGGTCGGGTGGGCGATCTTCTTGTTCTCGGCAGTCCGCGAGGTCCTGGTCACGTCGGGTCCCCGGCCGGCGTACGAGAGCGTCGAGATGCTGGTGTCCTTCTATCCCGGCGTCCTGCTGCTGCTGGCGGGCCAGCTGATCGCGAGCCGGGACCATCGCGCGGGCGCCGACGAACTCCTCGGGGCGGTGCCGGTTCGCGCTGATCGTCGTACCGCAGCGGTGCTGCTCGCGGCGCTCCCACAGGCCATGCTGGGCGTCATCGTGGTCCTCCTGGTCCATGGTGCCCATCTCCTGCGGGGCAACTATCAGGCCGCTCCGGGGGCCGAGATGATCCTGCAGGGCCCGATCACCCTCGCCGGCGCGGTCTGCCTGGGCGTCATGGTCGCCCGCTGGTCGACCTCACGCGCCGCGATCCTGGTGGTGATCGTCGCGATGGTGCTGGTCAACGCGTGGCTCAACAACCTGACGACCGGCGCCTACTTCGGACCGATGTTCAACTGGGCGCAGTGGGGTGTCAGCAGTGCCGACTGGGCCGGCATCTTCCGTGGTTCGCCGCTGTGGAGGCTGGGATACCTGGGCGGCTTGGTGGCGCTGGCGGCGTTGGGGGCACTCCTGCCCGTCGTACGACGACCGCAGCTCATCGTCGTCCTCGGTCTCGTCGTGCTTGTGTGGACCGGCATCAGCGGCTGGTCGATGCTGCCGTGAACGCCCTGATCCGGGCATCGGTGCTGCCGTTGCGACATTCGTCGCTCCCTGTGATCGCGCTGGTCGGCGTGCTGACGCCGGTCGTCTCCTTCCGGCTGCTCGATGACCCTGCCGCCGTGATGGTGCTGCGCTGGACCGGCGTCGTGCTCGCTGCGGCGTGGCTGTGCGCCGTCGACGATCCTGCCGGAGAGGTGCTGGCTGCTTCGCCCTACTCCAGGAGTCGGCGAACGCTGGCTCGGGTGGTGGCGGCGGCCGTCGTCGTCGTGCCCGCCTGGGGCGTGGCGGCCGGGCTCGTGCACTGGCGGCAGCCCGCGATCCCGGTGTGGGGGTTCGCGGTCGAGGCGCTGGCGCACGCAGCAGCGGGCATCGCCGTCGCGGCGGCATTGCGCGCCTGGCGCGACATCCATCATCCGACCCAACTGGCGGTGCTCGGGCTGCTGGCGATCGAGGCCGTGATCGCGAGCCTTCCGCGCTGGTATGCACTCAACGCCCAGCAGACCTGGGGGCCGCCGTGGGAGGCGGCGCAGACGCGGTGGCTAGCGGTGATCCTGCTCGCGACCGCGTTGCTGTGGGCGGCCGTGGCCGACCCGCTGCAGCTCAGCCGCGCGCCATCGCCTCCAGGCGGGCGATCCGGTCCGCCATCGGCGGATG
>JASLDK010000449.1 GCA_030145945.1 Nocardioides sp. | reverse complement strand
GGCCAATTCGAACAACGCAACGACCACCGTCGGGCCCATCACCATGGATCTGACCTACTACGTGCCGTATCTACGAGGCGAGGAGGGAACCGACGTCGCGAGCGGAACGGGTTCTCCCGTGATCGGTTTGCGCGCCAACGGCAACAACAAGATCAGTCTCTACCTGCAAGGCACGACATACGTGCCGGTGGGATATGTCGACGTGACCCTGAGCAACTTCAGTGCCGAGGTGGCCAAGTTCGGTCTCGTCGCGCGGCGCGTGAACTTCACGATCAACAACGGCAACCCACGCTACAACGGCCCCGTGTTCATGATCCCGGACAACTCGCCTGGTTGGGGATACAACAACACGACGGTGCACCTCAAGGTCCATGTCTGTCTGGGAAAGCCCAGTTGCTCGGCGAGTGATCCGGTTGCTCTGACCTCAAGGGTTCAACTCTGGGACCCGGACGGGTCTCCCGCCGTGCCCAAGCGTCAGATCACTGTGTTGAGTTGGAGTCACCAGCGCTGAGCGAGCAACAGTTCCTCGACATCGCCATTCCGGCGATCGCTGGCCTCCTCGGGCTGGCCATCGGGTCGTTCCTCAACGTCGTGGCGCACCGCGTGCCGGCGGGGGAGTCGGTCGTGCATCCGCCGTCGGCGTGCCCGAGGTGTGGGCACGAGATCCGCAACCGGCACAACATTCCTGTGCTGGGGTGGCTGATCTTGCGGGGGAAGTGCTTCGACTGCCAGGAGCCGATCAGTGGGCGATACCCGCTGGTCGAGCTCGGAACGGGCGTCATGTTCGCGCTGGTGGCGCTGCGGTTCGGGGGAGACGGGGATGCGTGGCGGCTGCTGCCGGCGTACCTGACCTTTGCGGCCATCGGGATCGCGCTCGCCCTCATCGACCTCGACGTCCACCGGCTTCCGGACGTCATCGTGCTGCCGTCGTACCCGGTGCTTGCGGTGCTGCTCCTCATCGACGGCGAGCCGCATGCACTGCTGCGGTCGGCGATCGGGGGAGCGGTACTGGGGGCGTTCTTCTTCGCCGTCTGGTTCCTCGCCCCCGGGGGGATGGGGTTCGGGGACGTGAAGCTGTCCGGGCTGGTGGGGGCGATGACCGCCTACCTGACGTGGGGGACGTTCCTCGTCGGCGCGTTCATGGGGTTCGTGCTCGGCGCGATCGCCGGGGTGCTGCTCATGGCCGGCGGGAAGGCCGGGCGCAAGACCGCCGTACCGTTCGGGCCCTTCATGGTGCTCGGGGCGTGGAGCGCGATCCTGGGGGCTGGATACCTCGGGGACTACTACCTGGAGCTCATCGGGTTCTGAGCCGACATTGTGAGTCAGGTCAGGGACCCAACAGTGCGAGCGGCACGACCGCGACCCCGTCGGGACGCCGGTAGGCAGTCGGGCCTGTGGTCACGACTACGCGATTCGCCAGTCGGTCGCCCAACTGTTGCTGTAGCCAGTTCAGGTGGCGCACGTCGCGGTCATCAACCGTTGCAGCGAGCTTGACCTCGATCGCTACGACCCGGCGGTCCGGACCTTCGACGATGAAGTCAATCTCTCGCTCGGTGTCACGAGTCCGCAGATGCCCAACGTGGGCGCCTGCCGCTTCGGCGTAGGTTCGCAGGCTCTGCGCGACGAGCGACTCGAACAGCGCTCCGAGCCAGGTCCCTGTCGACGCACCAACGCGGTCGCCACCACCTTGGACGAGTCCGCGTTTGTCGACGCCGACCATGCGAGCTGCCAGAGCAGGGTCCACGAGGTGGTGCTTCGGTGAGACCGTCAGCCGTCTGAGCGGATTGAACACCGGGATCCAGGCTGGAACCGGATCGAGCACGAAGATGCGGGTCAGGTGCTCGCGGTAGGAATCAGCCGTCGCTCGCGCCGGCTTGTCCTGTTCGCCGGGTGTCGCGGCGTTGAGGATCTTCGTGTAGTCCGTGTCCGTCGCTGTCGCGGCGCCGTAGGCGGACAACCAAGCGCGGAGAGCCGTAGGCCGCCGAACGTTCACTCCGTTCTCAGGTAGCTCGCGCTCGACAATGCGGGTGAGGTAGCTGTCGAGCTGCAGGTTCCGGGCTCGTTCCCCGAGATCGCGAATGCCGGGAAAGCCTGAACGCAGGATCTCGTCGACGTACGTCGACAGGGTGACCTGCGACCGTCCTTTGATCTTGTCTATTGGGCATCCTGCCGAGAATCTACTAGGCATCCTGCCGACATTGAACCGAGCATCCTGCCGTTGTTCGATGGAGAACGCTCGTGCCTCCGGGCGTCGGATCAGTAGCCGACGAGTTCCGGCTTGGCGGTGATGGCCTTGAGGGGTTGTCCGGTGCCTTCGGAGCGGCTACCAGGAGATGCTCGATCTGTGGAGAAGGTGGGGCTCGGGTGGCCCGGTGCGGCTGGTGTGATTGGTGTGGCGTGGGGGTCGAAAGTTTCTCCGAAAAAGGTCGTATCTCCCGTTGCGACGGGTGCGAACGGGTGTTCGAATTGTCTTGGCGGCGACACCACCAGTGCTCACTCGGGAGGTGAACGGGAATGTCGATCGACACCATCACCACACATCCCGTTCTGGGGGTGCGCAGAAGCCGTGCGTGCGGCGTTGAGCTCGGTGGCGCAGGTCGAGCCGATCTTCATGTCGGTGGCTGACAAGGAAGCTGCTCTGGTCGCGTTGGGGCGGGCCGAGTCGCAGGTGGCTGAGCTCAAGCTGCGGGTCCTGGCATCTGCTGATGACGTGGCGGTCGAGCACGGTTCCCGGGATGCCGGGGTCTGGTATGCGAACGCCACCCAGACCGATCCCCGGGTGGCTGCCGGGGACTTGCGGCTGGCCAAGGCGCTCGACCAGCGGCCCGG
>JASLDK010000275.1 GCA_030145945.1 Nocardioides sp. | reverse complement strand
GTCTGTTCGACAACAAGGCGCTCGGGTTCTTCCTGCGCAGTGCCGGTCAGATCCCGGTGAAGCGTGAGACCAAGGACGCCGTCGGGGCATATTCGGCAGCGGTCGAAGCAGTGCGGGCCGGCAAGTGCGTGGTGATCTATCCCGAGGCGACGATCACCCGCGATCCCGACCTGTGGCCGATGAAGGGCAAGTCGGGCGCAGCCCGGATCGCCCTCGAGACCGGGTGCCCTGTCATCCCGGTCGGACAGTGGGGTGCGCAGGACATCTTGGCGCCCTACACGAAACGACCTCATCTGGTGCCCCGTCGCAAGGTGATCATGCGCGTGGGCCAGCCGGTTCCCCTCGATGACCTGCGGGCCAGGGAGCGCACCACAGCGGTGGTCAACGAAGCGACCGAACGCATCCTGACGGCCATCACGCACGAGCTCGAACTGGTGCGAGGCGAAGCAGCGCCGGCGACGCGCTACGACATGGCTGTCCAGGGAGACCGGTTCAAGAAGAGGAGGGCGAGCTGATGGGCAACAAGGTCGCAGTGTTGGGCGCAGGCTCGTGGGGGACCGCGTTCTCGATCGTGCTGGCCGACGCCGGCAACGAGGTCTCGATCTGGGCACGACGAGACGAGGTCGCCTCGGCGATCAACGAGCAGCACGAGAACGTCGACTACCTGTCCGGGATCGAGCTGCCGCGCGCCATCACCTCCACCACGGATCCGCAGGAGGCACTCTCGGGCGCCGACATCGTCGTGCTGGCCGTCCCGTCGCAGTCGTTGCGCGACAACCTCCCGGCGTTCCTGCCCTACGTCGACGACCAGGCCGTGCTGGTCTCCCTGATGAAGGGCGTCGAGCTCGGCACCCTCAAGCGGATGTCGGAGGTCATCGCCGAAGTCGGTGACATCGGCGCCAACCGGATCGCCGTCGTCAGCGGACCGAACCTCGCTCGCGAGATCGCCCGGCGCGAACCTGCAGCCTCAGTGGTCGCCTGCGCGGACGAGGCTGTGGCCGCCATGTTGCAGCAGCGCGTGCACTCGCCCGCCTTCCGCCCCTACACCAGCCTCGACGTGCTCGGCTGCGAGTACGGCGGCGCCTACAAGAACGTGGTCGCACTCTGCGTCGGCATGGCCGTGGGACAGGGCTTCGGCGACAACACCACCGCCTCCCTGATCACGCGCGGACTCGCCGAGACGGCACGGCTTGCGATGAACCTTGGCGCCAACCCCCTCACCCTGATGGGGCTCGCCGGACTCGGCGACCTCGTCGCCACCTGTTCGTCGCCGCTGTCGCGCAACCGCACCTTCGGGGAGAAGCTCGGCCAGGGCATGACAGTGGATGAGATCTACGCCTCCACGCGCCAGGTCGCCGAGGGGGCCAAGTCCTGCTCGTCCCTGCGCGCCCTCGCAGCTCGGTCCGGGATCGACGCTCCCATCGTGGACGCCGTCGACGAGGTGGTGCAGGGCCGACTGACGACCGCGCAGCTGATGGAGGCCTTCATCTCCCGCGACACGAAAGCCGAGCTGAACTGACGCGTCTCAGGCGTTGATGCGGTCCAACGCCTGGACGAGGTCGGCCCACAGGTCTTCGACGTCCTCGATGCCGACGGACAACCGCACCAGTCCCTCGGGGATGCTGGTCGGCTCGAGCTTCCACCGACGCCTGCGCTCGAAGGTCGATTCGACGCCACCGAGTGACGTGGTGTGGATCCACAGCGATGTTGCGCGGACCAGGAAGTCGCCGGCATCGGCGCCACCCGCCAGGACGGGAGCCACGATCGCCCCGAAGCCCGGATAGCGGACCTCCTCGACGGCCGGATGCTCGGCGAGACGCCGTGCCAGTTCGGCGGCATTGGCGCAGGCGCGTTCGAGTCGGACGTGCAGGGTGCGCAGGCCGCGCAACGCCAGCCAGGTCTCGAAGGGACCTGGTACGGCGCCTGCGAGGTCACGGCGGCCCTTGAGGGCGCCGTACACCTCGTCGCTCGAGGGTGCGGCGGGAACGATGATCGCGCCCATCAGTACGTCACTGTGACCGGCGATGTACTTGGTGGCCGAGTGGATGACGATGTCGGCGCCGAGCGCCAGGGGTTGCTGGAGCAGGGGAGTGGCGAAGGTGTTGTCGACGACGACCTGGATGCCGAGCTCATGGGCTGCGGCTGCCAGCGCCGGGATGTCGGCGATCTCGAGTGCGGGATTGGTGGGGGACTCCAGCCAGAGCAGCCCGCAGTCCTCGTCGGCCTGCATCGCGGCGATCACGCTCGCGGTGTCGGTGATGTCGACGAGGTGCGCGCGCAGCCGGCCTCGCGCCTCGGCATCGGCGAGCGCTGTCACCGACCCGTTGTAGGCATGCCGAGGGGCGATCACGCTGCTGCCCAGCCCGACCAGGTCGAGGATCGTCGTCACGGCGGCCATGCCGGACGAGAACGCGAGCGCACGACCGCCCTCCAGCGCGCCGAGGGTGTCCTCGAACGCCGTCCACGTCGGATTGCCGAATCGCGCATACTCCAACGCACCGGTCGCGCCGTACGTCGACGTCATCGTGATGGGCACGTTCATGGGCTCATCGGGCTCGTGGGGAGGCCGCCCTGCTGCCACCGCCACCGTTGCCGGCCGGAGGCCACGGAGCTGGGCGGACGGGTCGAAAGCAGCAGTCGCCATGTCCCAAAGGTAGGGTCTTCGCCGATGAACTCTCCCACCGGCCGCCGTGTCCGCGTCGCTGTCGTCTTCGGCGGCCGCTCCAGTGAGCACGCCATCTCGTGCGTGACCGCCGGGAGCGTGCTGCGGGCCATCGATCGCGAGAAGTACGACGTCGTCCCCATCGGCATCGCGACCGACGGTCGCTGGGTGCTGGAGGCTGACGACCCGGACCGGCACCGGATCACCGGGCCCGGCCAACTGCCCTCCGTCGACGGAACCCGGGAACCGGCCGTGCTCGGCGAACTTGATGTGGACGTCGTCTTCCCGTTG
>JASLDK010000184.1 GCA_030145945.1 Nocardioides sp. | reverse complement strand
CACACCGGCCTTGTCGGCGACGACGACGTCACCGGCGTCGACGGCGGCACGGAACTCGATGCCGGTGCCGACGATCGGGCTGTCGCTCTTGACGAGCGGAACGGCCTGACGCTGCATGTTCGCGCCCATAAGGGCACGGTTGGCGTCGTCGTGCTCGAGGAACGGGATCAGCGCGGTCGCGACCGACACCATCTGGCGCGGCGAGACGTCCATGTAGTCGACGTCCTCGGCCAGGACCTCGGCCACCTCACCGTCGCGCTGGCGGACCAGGACGCGCGCGTCGGCGAATGTGCCGTCGGCGTTGAGCGTCGCGTTGGCCTGCGCGATCACGTAGCGGTCCTCGTCGTCAGCGGTCAGGTAGTCGATGTGGTCGGTGACGGCACCGGCCTCGACCTTGCGGTACGGCGTCTCGACGAAGCCGAACGGGTTGATCCGACCGTAGGAGGCGAGCGAGCCGATCAGACCGATGTTCGGGCCTTCCGGCGTCTCGATCGGGCACATGCGGCCGTAGTGCGACGGGTGGACGTCACGGACCTCCATGCCGGCGCGGTCACGGGAGAGACCACCCGGGCCGAGTGCGGACAGCCGACGCTTGTGCGTCAGACCCGAGATCGGGTTGGTCTGGTCCATGAACTGCGAGAGCTGCGAGGTTCCGAAGAACTCCTTCAGCGCCGCGACCACGGGCCGGATGTTGATCAGTGACTGCGGCGTGATGGCCTCGACGTCCTGGGTCGTCATCCGCTCACGGACCACGCGCTCCATGCGGGCCAGACCCGTGCGGAGCTGGTTCTGGATCAGCTCGCCGACCGTGCGCATGCGACGGTTGCCGAAGTGGTCGATGTCGTCGGCGCTGACCGGGAGGTCCTTGCCGTCGGCGTCCTTGCGGATCTCGCCACCGATGGCGGCGACGTAGTCGTCACCGTTGTGCAGCTGGACGATGTACTTGATGGTCGCGACCATGTCGGCGATCGTCATCGTCTGCTGGTCGAAGGCCTCGTGCGAGCCGAGCTTCTTGTTGACCTTGTAGCGACCGACCTTGGCCAGGTCGTAGCGCTTGGGGTTGAAGTAGTAGTTCTTCAACAGCGTGAGCGCGGCCTCACGCGTCGGCGGCTCGCCCGGGCGGAGCTTGCGGTAGATGTCCAGCAGCGCGTCGTCCGGCCCCTGGGTGTTGTCCTTCTCCTCGGTCAGCTGGATCGACTCGTAGGCACGAAGGTCGGCCATCACGGCGTCGTAGTCGTACTCCTCGCCGGTGTCCTCGGCGACGGCCTGGAGGGCCTTGAGCAGGACCGTGACGTTCTGCTTGCGCTTGCGGTCGAGGCGTACGCCGACCATGTCGCGCTTGTCGATCTCGAACTCGAGCCAGGCACCGCGACTCGGGATGAGCTTGGCGGTGAAGATGTCCTTGTCGGAGGTCTTGTCGGCGGTGCGCTCGAAGTAGACGCCCGGCGAACGGACCAGCTGCGAGACGACGACACGCTCGGTGCCGTTGATGACGAACGTGCCCTTGGGCGTCATCAGCGGGAAGTCACCCATGAAGACCGTCTGGCCCTTGATCTCACCGGTCTCGTTGTTGGTGAACTCGGCGGAGACGTAGAGCGGTGCGGAGTAGGTGAGGTCCTTCTCCTTGCACTCGTCGACGGTGTACTTCGGGTCGTAGAACACGGGGTTCTCGAACGAGAGCGACATGGTCTCGGAGAAGTCCTCGATCGGGGAGATCTCCTCGAAGATCTCCTCCAGACCGGACTTGTCGGAGGCGTCCTGGCCCTCGGCCCGACGGGCCTCGATCCGGGACTTGTGGGCATCGTTGCCGATCAGCCAGTCGAAGCTGTCGGTCTGGAGCGAGAGAAGCTGCGGGAGCGCGAGCGGCTCCGAGATCTTCGCGAAAGAGATGCGGGACTTACCGGGGGTGGTGCGCGCGGCCAAGAGTTGTCCTTCGACGGGTTCGACTCTTCGAGAGCGCCCGGCCCACCACGTCAACGGCCACCGGGCAGGCCGAAGCGCATCTGAGGGCAGGCGCAAGGGGCCACGATACACGACGGGAGAGCGCTCCACAATGTCGGCTGCGCAAGTCGCTCGCAGTCGAGAAGCGGTGACCTCGCGGACCTTCAGGCCTGCATCGGTTCCCGGTCCGCCGATCATGCTGCGCGGACGCGCTCAGGTCAAGCAGCCCGGCCGTCGTGGCGCATCACGAACGGGCCACACTCACTGACAGGAGGCGTCCGTGCACAGGTCGTCGAGCAGCCACGGGTGGTCGGTGCGACCGCTCGCGACCATCGTGAAGGTGGCCCACATCCGCAGCACGAACGGCTGCGCCTTGTCCTTGGTGACGTACTGGTCGATGAAGACCACGACGGTCGCCTTCTTGCCGTTGGGGCTGACGCGGGTCAGCGCCGTGCCGACCGGCTTCGCCTCCACGACGATCTTCTGCGCCTCGGCCTCCTTGGTGAGGTCGGGCCAGCTGCGCTCGGTCGTCGTGCGGAACTTCTCCGTGAGGTACGGCGCCCGACGCTCCAGGTCGGCGGACATCGTCTTGTGGTCGTAGGACAGCACCGGCCCGACCATCGCCTCGGCGGCGCCCTCGGCGGAGACACCGTCCCGCTCGATCTGCAGGTTCTGCGCGGCGACCTGTTGGGCGCTCGGGTCCCGGGTCGCGCCCGGCCGGGTGACGAGCCAGACCGAGAGGGCCACCAGCAGCACCGCGACGATGCTCACCGCGATCAGTGCGACGGCACCGGGACCGGTCGACGCGCCAGCACCATCAGGTACGCCGGCCGCCGGCGCGCTCTGCGCAGCGGGCTCGACCACCTCGTGCTCGGGTTCGTCCCCGTGCCCCTGCTTCGACAGCTCGACTGGTGCCGCAGCATCAGCGTCCTCGTCGGGATCCGGCGCGGCTGCTCGCTGCTCGGCCAGATCGGCGTCATGGGCTGCGCGCTTGTCCGGGTCGAGCAGCACACCGGCTGCGTCGTTGTAGGCACGGAACCGGCGCTCGGTCGGGTCGAGGTCGGCGATGGCGCGCTTCCACGCAGCGCGGATCTCGTCAGCGGAGGCGTGCTCGTCGACGTCGAGGAGGTCGTAGAGGTTGGTGCTCATGGCGTGGCCTCCCCCGTCGTGCTGGCAGACGGCGTGGTCCCACCTGACGGCTGCTCGGTCGCGGCACCACTCGGCGCGCCGCCCGGCGTACCGCTGTCCGGGATGGATGCTTCGCCGAAGGACGGCAGCTCGTCGTCGAGGTCGTCCAGGTCGTCGATCAGCCAGGTCCCGGCCTGCTTGACGAGCGAGACCTCGTAGCGGAAGCGCAGTGGTTCGAACGGGATCCGCTTGCTGGCATCGGTCGGGTCCGGGTAGGAGAACTCGACGACACCGGCGACCAGGACGGTCGCGGAGTCGCGGTCGATGCTGGCGACGCCGACGGCGTACGGCGTACCGACGCGGTCGATCTGGGTCTGCTTGACCGTCTCCTCGGCATAGCCGACGTTCTTGTCGAAGACGGTGCGGAACTTCGCCGTCATCAGGTCGCCGACCGCGGCGTAGTCCGCCATCTTGCCGGCGCTGTTGAGCATCTTGGGACCGTAGGTGTTGAAGCGCTGCGCAAAGGTACGCGCCGCGGCGAGGGCCTTCTCGCGGTTGGCCGACTCGTCGACGGGCGGGTTGATCAGGGAGTCGGCCTTCTTGAAGACGTTGGACCCGGCGCCCTTGTCGACGACGGTCCAGACGCTGACACCCAGCGCCGCGACGATGACGCTCAGCAGCAGCCCGATCGCGCTCCAGCGGAGCGCGGCATGGGTTTGGTTCACGCGGTGGGCCTCACGAATGCGTCAGCGGGTGGCCGGGTCGAGCAACGGCTGGAGGTAGAGCCACTTCCAGGAGTCGGCGCCCAGCGCGGGCGGTGCCACGCTACCCCGTGCGGTCGACTGCTCGGGCATCTGTCCCGCGACGCCCCAGGTGAGCTTGCCGGTCTGCTTGTCGACCTTGACGCCGATGTCATAGCCGGTGACTCCGGGGGCGACACGCGGCAGGTTCTGCGGTCCACGCGGGTTGCTCTTCGTGATCGGCTCGGTGCAGCCGACGTTGTCGGGCATGGGCAGATTGCCGCGGTCGGACTCGGGGTTGCGGCGGGTCTTGAGATAGCCCAGGTAGCAGGGGGTGGAGGACGGCGCGAGCACCAGGCCGAAGTGGGCGTTCCACAGCCCGTTGGGGCTCTTGCCGACCACGACCTGCCCGGCCGCGACGGCGTACGGGTAGACGACGAGGATCTGGCGCAGTCCGTCGAGGTGCTTGACGACGACCTCACCGGTCGCCACCAGGTTGGCCAGGAGCTCGCTGATCTCGAGTCCGTTCTGCTCCAGGAAGGTGCGCAGCTGGGTGGCAGCGAGCGAGCCCGAGTCGATCACCTTGCGCAGCTCGGGGTCGGCACCGGCGAGGGCCGAGCTGAACAGCGACAGCTGCTGGGCGAAGGCCCGCAGCGAAGTCTCCGAGGCGAGCTGTCCCTTCAGGACGGTGCTGCCGTCCCGGATCAGGGCGGTGGTGATGTCGAAGTTCTCGTTGGCCGTCTCGATGAACGAGTTGCCCGTGTCGATGATCCGCTGCAGGTCGGGGCCGGTCCCGGCGAATGCCTGACCCAGCTCGGAGACCGTCGTACGCAAGGCCTCGCGGTTGACGCTGGAGACCGTGGACGAAAGGTCGCCGAGCAGCTTCTCGGTGGCGATCGGCGTCGCCACGTCGTTGATCTCCGAGCCCTCCCGCAGGTAGGGCCCCTTGTCGACCTGCGGCTGGATCTCGACGTACTGCTCACCGACGGCGGAGCGGTTGCCGACGAGTGCGATGGCGTCGGCGGGGATCTTGTCCCACTTCTTGTCGATGTCGAGGTTGACGTCGACGCCGTCCTTGGTGAGGACCAGTTCGCCGACGGTGCCGATGCCGACCCCGCGATAGGTCACCTCGGCACCGGTGAAGATGCCGCCGGACTGGGGGTAGTGCGCGGTGACGGTGAAGTCACGGTCGATGACGAGCCGGTCGAGCTTGGCATAGCGGGCGCCGACGAAGGAGACGCCGAGCAACGTGATCAGCGCGAAGACGACGAGCTGGATCCTGGTACGACGAGTGATCACTTGGCCGACCTCGCCTTCTGCTCGATGCCTGCGGTCAGCGGCGCCGAGAAGAGCGCGATGGCATCGGTGTTGTAGGTCTTGTCGAAAGTGGCCCACATGTCATCGACGGCAGTTGAACCGCTAGGCGCGGGACGCCCGAGCCCACCGCCCTTGAGCACGCTGTCGAGCAGGTTGCCGATCGGGTTGCTCGACGCGCTGGCGGTGCCGTTGCCCTTCGTCAGGTTGAGACCGCCGAGGCCCCCGCACAACAACTTGATGGCATTGCAGACGTCGTCGAGCAGGTACTTCGGCAGGAGCGCGCAGTTCTGCACGTTGGGCGGCGTCTTCAAGCAGCCCTGGAGCGTCTGCCACGTGCTGTTGCAGAGGTTCTTCAGGTTGATCAGCTGGTCGAGCGGCGAGTCGGGCAGCTGGTTGGTCAGGATGCACGGGACGTCCGGCAGGTTGAGGTTGCCGAGGTCCAGTTGCAGGTCGATCGCCAGGTTGACGTAGTCGCCCATGTGCAGGTTGCGCGCGACCTGCGGGTCGCGACCCACGGCCTCGTCGATGAACGGGTAGGTCAGGAACGTGCTGAACCCGTTGACGAAGTCGTCGCCGGCCTTGCTGACCTGGGTCAGGATCGGGTCGAGCTGCTGCAGGGTGTCGATGGTGCTGGCCTTGGTGGCCTTGATGACCCTGACGCCGACGTCGCTGAGCTTGGTGAGTGCGGCGAGCATCGCGACCAGGTCGCCGCGCTGGCGGTCCAGCGACGTCAGCGCGCTCGGCAGCTCCTCGAGCGCTCGGTCGATGCTGCCCTGGTGCTTCTTCGCGGTGACGGCGAGCCGGTTGACGGCCTCGATCGCGTTGACGATGTCCTGCTTGCGCTGGTCGAGCTGACCGGTGAGGGCTGCGATCTGGGTGAGGACCGACTTGGCGGAGTCTTCGCGTCCCTCGAGCGCCTTGTTGAGCTCGGAGGAGATCGTCTTGAGTTGCGCGATGCCGCCGCCGTTGAGGACCAGGCTCAGCGCACCGAGCACCTCCTCGACCTCCGGGTTGCGACCGCCGTTCTTGATCACGTCGCCATCGGACAGCTTGCCGGTGGCGCCGCTCGGCGGAGCCTCCAAGGACACGAACTTCTCTCCGAGCAGACTGGTCTGCCGGATCGAGGCGATCGGGTTGTCCGGCAGTCCGGTGTCATTGCGCACCTTCAGTGTCACGACAGCGTGATAGCCGTCGAGACGGACGTCGGTCACCTGACCGACCGAGACGTCGTTGACCTTGACCGACGACTTCGGCACGAGGTCGAGCACGTCGGCGAAGTCGACCTTGACCTCGATCGGGTTGTCGCCCGTGCTGGCACCACCGGGAAGCGGCAGCTTGTAGACATCGAAGTTGCAGCCCGTGAGCAGCACCATCCCGGCGAGCAGTGCGGCGCCCGCCCGGATGCGCCGACCGATGCGCGAACGGTTCGACGGAGTCGACGTCTTCATCGCTTCACCGCCACGAGTCCGTTGAGCGTCGGGTCATAGACCTGGCCGTACCACGATCCCGTCCCGAACGGCGCGCCGCGCGGCAGCAACGTGCCGATCAGGCCACAGATGTCGCCGTTCTTGTCAGCACCGGACACCAGCGCGCAGAGCACCGACTTGGGGTTGGAGGTCAACTCGTTCACCAGGTTGCCGAGGTTGGCGTTGGTGTCGAGCGTCGCATCCTTCGGGTTGTAGGTGTGGAAGAGGTTGTTGAGCGCCAGCGGGCCGGCACGCAGGATCTCGTCGAGCGCTCCGCGCTGGCGCACCAGCACCTTGGCGACCCGGTTGATGTCCTTGATGTTGCGCCCGAGCACGTCGCGGTTGCGCTTCACGAAGCGGGCGACCTGGTCGAGGGCGGTGCCGAGGTTGGACAGTGCGGAGGTGAGCTCCTGCCGCTCGTCGGCCAGCAGGCCCGAGACGTCACCGAGGGACTTGTTGAAGTCACGGACGGTGGTGTCGTTGTCGGCGAGGGTCTTCAGGAACGACTCGAGTTTCGAGGCCGAACCGAACAACTGGTCCTTGTTGTTGTCGAGGGTCTCGCTCAGCCGGCCGAAGTCCTTGATGGTCTGGTGGAACTGAGCGCCCTGGCCGCCGAAGTTCTTGGCCGTCTGCTCGAGCAGGTCGCTGAGAGCGCCGTTCTTGTTGGCGCCCTCCGGGCCGAGTGCAACCGTCAACTTGTCGATGCTGCCGTAGATCTGGTCGAGCTCGAGCGGGATCGCGGTCTTGGTCGCATCGATGACCGTGTTGTCGGCCATCACCTTGTCGCCGGTGTCGAAGGCAGGAGTCAGCTGGATGTAACGGTCCCCCACCACCGACGGGGACACGATGACGGCGTCCGCGTTGGCCGGGATCTTCACGTCCTTGTCGTAGGCCATGACGACCTTGACCTTGGTTCCGGCCGGGACGACCTCACGCACCCGACCGACCGGCAGGCCGAGCACCCGGACCTCGCTGCCCTCATAGACCGAGACGGCCCGCGGGAAGAAGGCAGTCACGGTCTTGTCGCTGCCGCCGCTGCCGAACATCCAGACCAGCGCGGTCACGATGAGGACACCGATCACGGCGAGCGGAAGCCAGCGCCGGGCACCGGTGGCATGTGCTCCGGTCATGGCTGCACCGTCCCCACCGGCGGCAGGTTGAAGATGTAGGTGTCGAACCACGGCCCGTTGCCGAGAGTGCTGGCGAAGACCCGGTAGAACGGCGCCATCAGGTGGATCGAGTTCTCGAGGTTGTCCTCGTTCTTCTTCACGACCTGCAGCACCGAGTCGAGGCTGTCGAGGGCCGGTTTGAGATCCGCACGACTCTCCTTGATCAGGCCGGTCAGTTTGATGCTGAGCGTGCTGGTGGACTCCAGCAGACGGTGGATCTGGGCCTTGCGCTGCAGCAGCGCGGTGAACAACGAGTCGGCGTCCTTCATCAGGGCGACGATGTCGTCGTCCCGGGCGTCGAGGACGGTTGAGACCCGGTCAAGGTTCTTCAGCAGGGAGTTGATCTCACCGTCACGGGAGGCGACCGTGTTGGCGAGCGCGGACAGACCATCGAGCGCCGAGCGGAACTCCTCCGGCGTGTTCCGGGTCAGGTCGGCCAACGTCGTCAACGCGTTCGCGAGCTGGTCGGTGTCGATGTCGGCGGAGGTCTCCGCGAGACCCGTGAACGCCTCGACGACGTCGTAGGGCGAACTCGTCCGGTCGACCGGGATGACCGAGTCCTTCGCCAGCTGGCCCTCGCCCGCCGGGTCGAGCGCGAGGAACATCGAGCCGAGGATCGTCTTGACCTTGATGTCAGCGCGGGTCTCATTGCCGAACTTGGCGTCCGACTTGATCTTGAAGCCGACCTTGACCGAGTTGCCGTCGAGATCCATCGAGGTCACCTGGCCGACGCGCACACCGGCGAGGCGGACCTCGTCCTTGACCTTGAGGCCACCCGCCTCGCTGAAGGACGCGTAGTAGGTGTCGCCACCGCCGATCAGCGGCAGGTCGTTGGCGCGCAATGCCGCCACCAGGCCGAGCACCAGGACGGCGATGCTGACGGCCCCGATGATGACGGGGTTGCGTTCGCGGAACGGGATCACGTGACCTCTCCCCTCACCCGAGCGTGCATCGGTCGGCGGCGGTGGCATAGGTGACGCTGAGCGGCTTGGTCATCGGCGGGACGGTGATCGAGGCCTTGAAGTGGCACAGGTAGAAGTTGAACCACGACCCGTACGTCGCCGTACGACCGATCTTCGTCAGCTTGATCGGCAGCACCTGGAGCGCGCGGTCGATCTCCTTGCGGTTCTTGTCCAAGGTTCCGGCGACGGCCCGCAGCTCCTTGATGTCCTTGACGAACGGGTCCTTGATGTCGGTGACCAGCGCTGCGGTCTGCACGGACAACTCCGAGATCGAGTCCAGCGAGGACAGGATCGCCTCACGGTCCTGGTTGAGGCCCCCGACCAGCGAACGGAAGCTGTCGATCAGGTTGGTCAACTGCTTGTCGCGGTCGGCGACGTGATCGAGCACGTAGTCGAGGTTCTTGAGCAGATCGCCGATGACCTGGTCACGGTCCGCGAGGGTCTGGGTGACCGAGGCCGTGCTGGCGAGCAGGCCCTCCACCGTGCCGCCCTCGCCCTGGAAGACCTGCACGATCTCGAAGCTGAGCTTGTTGATGTCGTCGGGCGACAGCGCCTCGAAGAGCGGCTTGAAGCCGTTGAACAGGACCGTGAGGTCGAGAGCCGGCTTGGTGTTGTCGACCGGGATGGCGTCGCCCGCGTTGAGGCGACTCGCGCTCTGGCCCTCCTGGGTGAGCGAGATGTATCGCTGCCCGATCAGGTTTCGATACTTCACGGTCGCGTGAGTCGCATCGTCGATCCGGGTGTCGGCGTCGACGGAGAAGGTGACACGGGCACGCGGGTTGTTCGCGCCCTTCTGGTCGGAGACCTCGACATCCTGCACCGTGCCGACCTTGACTCCGGCGATGCGGATGTCGTCACCCTTGTTGACGCCTGTGGCGTCGACGAACATCGCCGAGTAGTCCTTGGTGGCGCCGAAGGAGAGGTTGCCGATGGTGATGATCAAGATGCCGGTCGCGAGCGCAGTCGACACCATGAAGACCACCAGGCGGATCAGGTCACCGCTCGTTCGCTTGTCGAGTCCACGCAACATCAGCGACCACCTCCGGCGAGCAGCGGTCCGGCGAGCATGACGTTGAGGTCGTTGCCGCTGCCGGCGTACTCCTGGTCGAGAACCGAACGCAGCGAGTCCACGTCCGCGGGGCTGCCCGAATAGCCGGTGTAGTCGGCAGCGACCCGGTTGTTGCCCTTGCCGTCGCCACCCTGCACACCGTCGTTGAGGTGCGGCAGCGGCGGGTAGGGGTTGTTCTGCGACCAGGGGATGTCAGGCAGTCCGAGGCAGTCAGGCCCGCGGTCCTCGCCGAAGTGCGGTCGGTCCGCCGCGGTGTACTGCCGCGGCTGCTTCTGCAGCGTCTCCAGCACGATGTGCAGCTCGAAGCCGCGGAAGGCCTCAGCGAGACGGCCCTGCGCCTTGACGATGCCGGCCGACATGCACGGGATCGTCGGGGCATAGCGAGCGACGACGGCAAGGGTCTGCGAGCTGAGCTCGCCGGCCCGCTTGAGCCGGACCGCGTTGGCGTCCAGGAAGTCACGCGCCGTGTTGGAGAAGCTCCGGACGTCACGCAGCGTCGCGCTCAGGGCGGCCTCGCGCTCCTTGATGGTGCCGGTCGTCTTCACCGTGTCGTCGAGGATCTGCGCGACCTGCGGGAGGATGTCGGCGTAGGTGTTGGACACGTCGGCGGTCAGTTTGAGGTCCTCGAGCAGAGCCGGGATCTGCGGGTTGATCCGCTTGAGGTAGCCATCGAGGGTCTCGAGGTTCTTGCCGATCAACTCTCCACGTCCGTCGAGCGCCGTCGCGATCGCGGTCAGCGTCGCGTTGAGGTCGGCGGGCTGCACGGTCTGCAGCAACGGGTAGATGTCGGAGAGGACCTTCTCGAGCTCGGTCGAGACCACGGTCCGGTCGATCACCGCACCGGTGCGCATGGTGCCGGACGGCCCGGTCTCGGGGACGACGAGCGAGACGTACTTCTCGCCGAACAGCGTCTTGGGGACGATCGAGCCGGTGACGTTGGCGGGGATGACGCCGATCTTGTCCGGATAGAGCCCCAAGGTCAGCTCGGCCCCGTTGGCACCGGACTTCGCGTCCAGCACCTCCCCCACGATGACGCCACGCACCTTGACGTCGGCGCGGGTCGGCAGCTGGAGGCCGATCGTCGAGGTCTTCAAGGTCACCCGGTCATAACTGGTGAACTTCTTCGTGAAGGTCGCGTACGTCGCCCAGACGCCCAGCAGCAACAGCGCCACGAAGATCAGTCCGAGGACGCGATGCGCTCCGAGGATGCGGTTCATCGGCCCATCACCCCGCCAGCCTGACAGTGGTCGAGGCGCCCCAGATGGCCATCGACAGGAACAGGTCGATCACGTTGATCGCCACGATGCTGGTCCGCACCGCGCGACCCACCGCAACGCCCACGCCCGCAGGCCCACCGGAAGCGG
>JASLDK010000123.1 GCA_030145945.1 Nocardioides sp. | reverse complement strand
CACGCAGTTCCTCACGGGCGAGGGTGAGGCCGATCCCGGTCTGCAACCTGTGGCGCTCGACGTCGTCGTCGAGGCCATCAATCGAACCGGCGGGACCGTCGTCTCCGCCGACGTCGTGGCCGGGGCCGCGGGACGAGCCGGCGTGGCCGTCGTCGTGGCGCAATGGTGAGAGGCAGAGAGAAACATGGCTGAGAATCGCTGGAACCTGTTCGCCACGGTGCGGGCGCAACGACTGCGCATCGAGAAGCTCGAGGACGAGGTCGTCGAGTTGCAGCGCCACTACGTGCGGATGGCCGAGTTGGTCGACGTGGTCCAGGAGCTCGTCCTTCCGGTCGCCCAGCGCGACGAGGCTCGCATCGCAGACGCGGTCGAGAGCTTCAACAAGAGCCTGTAGGAGCTCGCCGTGGCGCGTCGCGTCTTCGTCCACATCGGCCTGCCCAAGACGGCCACCACCTACCTCCAGACCATCGCGTGGGCCTCACGTGACCAGTTGTTGCGCGATGGGATGCTGCTGCCGGGGCTGGGGCGGTTCGACCATCTGTGGTCCAGCCGGATCGTCCGTGACGACCCGCGCCTGCCCCAGGCCTCCCCGGAGCACCGCAGCGCGTGGGACCGGCTGCGCGACGAGATCGCTGCGTACGACGGCGACGCCCTGATCACCCACGAGTTCTTCGCTGCGGCCAGCGCGGACCAGGCCGTGCGGATGGTCGAGCAGCTCGCGCCGGGTGAGGTCCACGTGGTTGTCACTGCGCGGGACGCTCTGGGCCTGTTCAACACGAGTTGGCAGGAGAGTCTGAAGAACCGCGGCACCGACCGGATGGAGGACTACTCGCGGGAGGTCTCCGAGGACCCCCGCGACGTCTGGAACTGGCGCACCCTCGACCTTCGGCTGGTGCTCGAGAGGTGGGCGAGCGCAGTTCCGCACGAGCGGATCCACGTGCTCCCGCTCGACACCTCGGCCGCGCGGGACGAGATCTGGCACCGGTTCGCCGGACTCCTCGGGCTCTCGGCAGAGGGCTACGACCTCAGTCAGTCGTTCCCCAACGAGTCGATGGGGGTGGTGGAGGCCGAGGTGCTGCGGCGGGTCAACGAACATCTGGTCGCCGCGAAGTCGCTCAGGCCCGCCCGGGACCGGGGGATGTTCATCCGCACCTTCCTGGCCGACGAACGCCTGGTGCCGCGCAGGGGAGAGAAGTTCTGGCCGCGGGCCGACCGGATCGAGGAGTGTCGGCAACGCAATGCGGCGACTCTCGCCCATCTGCGATCGCATCCCATCGACGTCGTGGGCGACCTCGCTCTGCTCGAGATCCCCGCCGACCTGCCCGTGCGTCGTACGCCGGACACCGTCAGCGACGCCGAGGTCGCGGATGTGGCAACGGCCCTGGTGGCGCAACTGTTGGGCGACGTACGGGATCTGCGTGTCGAGCGCTCGGACGCTCCCGCTGTGCGCAGAGGGCTGTTGTCCCGACTTCGCCGCGGCTGATCTCGGGCGTACCGCTCAATGTCGAACTCCCGATGCCGAAAGGCATGCGGGAGTTCGCGCATTTCGCCCTGATGGGCACCAGTGTGACTTCGCATTAATTACATGATTGTCATTTGATGAATTACATGTCTGTAGTTAATGGCGATGTATTGCGTGGGGAAGTTGTTACTGGTGTGATTCCTGAGGCAATTGATGATTTCGGCCCATTTCTCGGCCGTGAATGCGGGAGGTCCCATGCGCACCGTGAGTGCTCCGAGTCCGGTTCGATGGCTGCGAGCCCTGTCCGCAGCGACCATCGCGCTGGCCCTGCTGGCGGCCCTGCTGGTGCTCGCGGCGACCGGTTCCGACGGCGGACGGGCCGGGCTGGCGCACACGGCGGCCCGGACCGACCCGGGCACGGGAACCGGTGTGCGGCTCGTGCAGGCGAACATCAAGTCCGGGATGTCGTTGGACCGCACGGCCGCCGACCTCGGCCAGGTCTTCGCGCAGCAGCCCGACTTCATCACCTTCAACGAGGTGAACAGCCGCCCCGATGCGATGCTGGCACCTCCGGGCTACGGCATCCAGCGCACGCCGGGCACCTACACCGGCGCCACTGCCGTCGTCTGGGACGCGACGCGATGGACCAGGACCAACGCCGGCACCTACCAGATCAGCGACGTGTGGGGGAAGTCGAAGAAGCAGAAGGTGCACTGGGGTGTGCGCTACGCCAACTGGGCCACCCTGCGCAGCAACATCGACGGCCGCGTCATCTCCGTCGTGGCGGTCCACTTCGCGCCCATCACGGCCTACACGCCCGGCATCACCGTGCCGTCGTACCAGCGGCTCGCCGCGCTGGCCCGGACCCTCGGTGCCAGCGGCCCGGTCATGATGTCGGGTGACGTGAACGTCAACTTCAACTCCGGTGCCTATCCTCGCGCCGACATCGCAGCGCTCGGTCTGGTCAACGTCTTCGACCTCTTCGGCACGGCGCCGGCGACCCACGACTCGGGCGCAGTCATCGACCACGCCTACCTCTACCAGGGTGACCCGCTGCTCCCCGTCACCAACGTGACCACCACCGGTCTGTTCTCCGACCACCACATGCTCACTGTCGACCTGGGCAACGTCGGCCAGCGTGCTGGAGCCTTCGCGCCGGGAGTCACCTCCAACAACGGCGACGCCAAGGCAACCCTGCGACTGTTGCGCAACGTCATCGACCAGGCCCCTCCCGGTTCCGCCCTGCACCTGGCCACCAAGCAGCTCGCGGGCAAGGGCATCTACAAGTCGATCGTCAACGCGCGGGCGCGCGGCGTGGAGATCCAGATCATCACCGGGCACCGCAAGGCGACCGACCTGGACAAGTTGCTGGCCAAGCTGCTGGGCACCAAGAAGAAGCACAAGTCGTGGGCCAAGCGCAAGGCGAACTGGGGTCCACTCGGCCTGCCCAAGGGCCTGGTCCTCGCCAGCACCTCGGGCGGATCGCGCGCGGTGCGGATGGACTTCAACCGCGTCTGGGTCAACAAGGACCTGAAGAAGGCCGGCTCGTTCGCGCAGACCAGGTCCGACCAGGCGGGCTACGACGAGATGTTCATCCGATTCTTCGCCGCGGTGGGCCGCACCATCTGACCTGTCGCTGTCTCCCGCACCTCGAGACCGGCGCCCCTGACCTCTCGTCAGTCGGCGTCGGTCTCGACGAACGGGTGCTCGGCGACGTATTGCTCGGTCTGGCGATATTGCTGGGTGATGTAGTCCTCGAGCCGGCTGGCCTCGACCCGCCACTGTCCGCGGCCGCCGATCTTGATGGCAGGCAGGTCGCCGCGACGCACCAAGGCGTAGACCTGGGCACTGGAGGTATTGAGCACCTCGGCCACATCGGCGAGCGTCAGGAAACGCGGGCTGCCGCCGGAACTCTCGGACATGGGCCCATCGTTGCATCCGGTGCCGACGAATGCAGCCGCGGGCGCGAGAGCTGTGGATGACGGCACCGATCCGGACTGCCCTGTGGATGAACGGATGACGGCGGTGTCCGCACCCTGCATGATGTTCCCGTGTCCAGAGATCTCGGGAACTCTGCGGGCACGCCCGTCCCTCCAGCAGCCCTTCGGGTGGCTCGACCGGCCTGGCGTGACCCGCGACTGTGGTTCGGTGTCCTGCTCGTGACCGGTTCGGTGGTCGCCGGCGCGCGCTTGCTGGCGTCGGCCGACGACACCGTCGCCGTGTGGTCGGTGACCCACGAACGCGGCGTCGGCGCGCCCGTCGAGGGCGAGGACCTGGTCGTCCAACGCGTGCGCTTCGTCGACGACGCGACACGGGAACGCTACTTCAGTGCCGATGAACCCCTACCGGCCGACCTTGTCCTCGTCCGTCCGGTCGGCGCCGGCGAGCTGCTCGCCCAGTCGGCTGTCGGTTCGGCCGACGACGAGGCGATGCTGCGGGTCCCGCTGGAGGTCGATCCCAACCGGGTGCCGCCCGACGTCCGGGCGGGATCGGTGGTCGACGTCTGGCTGACCGACGGCTCGGGGCCTCGCGCCTCGCGAGTCGGCTCGGGAGTCGCAGCGGGCACCGGTGACCCGAGCGGATCGAGCACCAGTGGTCCGGACGGGAACGGCGCCGGGAAGGCCGGCACCAAGGCGGACGGCTCCGACGCCGGCGACGCCGTCGGACCCGCCCTCAGCGGGGTCACGGTGATCGCTGCCCCCTCGTCCGACGACACCTTCGCCGTGACCGGCGCGCGCCAACTGGTGGTGGCTGTCGACGACGAGCGGGCGGCGGAGTTCGAACGACTCCTCGGCACCCTGCAGGATCCGGTGATCCGGATCCTGCAGCGATCATGAGGCTGGCATGCCCGCGGTGACAGTCGTGCTGCTGGTCTCCTCGGGTGCCGCCTGGGAGTCGCATGCGCTGACCTCGCTCAACGAACACCCCGCCACGGTGTTGCTCAAACGATGCGTCGACGTCGCCGACCTGCTGGCGTCCGCTCGAACGGGCCAGGCGGACGTCGCGGTGGTGGCGGCCGACCTCCCCGGACTCGACCAGGGTGTCGTCGACGAGCTCGCCCAGCACGGCGTACGCGTCGTGGGCGTCGCCCCGGATCCTGACCTGACCCAACCGAGGGCTGCGCGGATCGGCATCGTCGCCGTCGTCGCGGCCGACCGGGTGGACGAGCTGGCCCCGGAGCTCGGCCGGCTTCCGTCCGATCCGACGTTGCCAGCGGCGGGGCGCATCGGCGCGCCGTTCAGCTCCGCAGCGCTGGGCGAGCCGCTGCCGGAGCGGCCGGCGCCGGGTCCCGCGGGGAGAGTGCTGGCCGTGTGGGGAGGTGGCGGTGCGCCGGGAAGGACGACGGTGGCCGGTTGCCTGTCGGCGGAACTGGCCCGACGTGGACTGTCGACGTTGCTGATAGACGCGGACCCGTACGGCGGGGCGGTCGCCCAGCAGCTCGGCGTCCTCGACGAGGTGTCCGGGCTGCTGTCGGCGGCTCGACTCGTCACCGCGGGGAGTCTGGAGGAGCGGTTCGTGTCCGTGCAGCGCAGGCTGTCCGACCACCTTCGGCTGTTGACCGGGTTGCCTCGTCCCGACCGGTGGGTGGAGCTGCGACCGGGAACCCTCACCGCGATCGTCGAGCATGCGCGGCTCGATGGTCAGGTCGTCATCGACACCGGGTTCAGTCTGGAGCCGGACGCGGGCGAGTTCACCGGACGTGCCGAACGCAATGGGCTGACCCGTGAGGCGATCGAGGTCGCCGACGAGGTCCTGCTGGTCGGCTCGGCCGACCCGGTGGGTCTGGCCCGCCTCGTTCGGTCGCTGACGGAGATCAACGAGTTCGTCCCCGACGCCCGGGTGCGGATCGTGGTCAACCGGATGCGCCCGACGCTCGGATGGCGCGAGTCGGATGTCGTCACCATGCTCTCGGGCTTCGGCTCGCATCCCGACATCCACTTCCTCCCTGATGACCAGGCGGCCGTCGACAAGGCGCTGGTTGCTGGTCGGCTGCTGGTGGAGTCCGGCGAGGGAGCGCTGACCAGGGCCGTGGCTCGGCTGCTGGATGCGATGGCGGGTGTCACTGCCTGAGCATGGCGACCAGGGCGTGGCTTCGATCGCTCAGGCGCTGAACAGCAGGAACAACCCACCCGCGGTGAAGGCGACCATGACGAACAGCAGCGGCAGCTGACCGATGATCTGGTCGCGCTTCGGCAGCAGGGTCAGTGCCCGGTCGTGGGCGGCAACAGCGGCGACGACATGGCCGATCACCACGGCGAGGACCTTGATGGTGGCCAGCACGGACGGGTGATAGGAGAACCAGTACGACGGCTCCACGCTCGCCGTACCGAAGATGTCGGCGCCGTTGCCGAGCGGGTCGCTGGCGCGGGCGAGGGTCTGCGTCCCGATGTCGATGAACAGTGTCAGGTAGTGGGCGACGATGTAGCCCAGCACGATCGGCACGATCGAGTGCGCGTAGCGGCGCGGGAGTTCGCGACGTGGCACGGTGCCGCCCGACGGCGTAGCCGCACAGGCGAGGGCGAAGAGCAGGCCGGCCATGAGGCAGAAGCCCAGCAGCGCGATGTTGTCGAGGACGAACTTGCTGATCGAGGCGTTCTGGTAGGTCTTCACCCAGAAGGCCGATTCGGCGAAGGAGTCGAAGGCGGTGCTGCCGAAGAGCACGGCGACCACACCGATCAGGCCGGGACGTGACTCGATCGTGGCGAGGTTGGCCAACGGACTGCGCAGGACCAGACGACCGTCGCGGCGCGCCCACGGCGAGAGCTTCGCGATGAGGGAGGAATAGACCTCGAACGGGTCGGCGCTCTCATAGAACCGATTGCCGAACATCGCGCCGCCGATGAGCATCGCGCCGACGTAGAGCGCACACCACAGGCGCACGGTGCTCAGGTCGGTCGGCTGCGTCGAGGCCAGTTCCAGCCAGACGAAGGCGAAGAGGCCGAGTGCCGCCGGCCAGTGTCCGAGGCGTTCGGGATAGCCGAACATGCCCTCGTCGGGATCGCTGCCGGCGAGCTTGGCGATGCCTGCATTGATGGTGCGCACCGGGCTGATGGCCTTCCACACCGGGCCCAACAGGGCCGAGGCGAAGACGAGCCCGACCCACCACCACACGTAGAAGATGCCGAAGAACGGGTTCGTCAGATTGTCCTTGCCGAGGATCGCCGTGAAGGCGGTGAACCCGGCGAGGGCGAGGCCGGCAAGGCGCAGGGACGCGCGCAGGCTCGCGGAACTGACGATTGCATCCAGCAGGCGAGGTACGCCGCGATCGCGGGACTGCCCGTCGTCGTACCGCGGGCGTCGCCAGGCGACGGCGAGGACCGTGAACGAGATGACCAGCGCCGCGACGGCGCCGGCGACGGCGAGCTCGAGCGGGATGGGCAGGTCGGCCTGACCGCCGATGCCGTGTGCTTCGACGATGCCGCCGGAGACGATGTCCACCGGTGAGGTCACTGGACCTGGAGCTGGACGATGATCTGCGGCGGTTCGTGCGACTCCACCTCGATCACCCCGGGTCGGTCGATCGAGATCGGGAACGTCTTCGTGCCGACCTCGTAGGCGAACTCCTGCTCCGGGTCGGAGTGCATGTGCAGCGATCCAGCGACATCGGAGGTCACCACGAGGTCGATCGGCTGACCCGCCTTGACCTTGATCCGGTCGCCCTTCGGGGTGATCTCACCGTTCTTGACCGTGATGTCCACCACGACGGCCTTGTCGGTCGCCCCCGTCGACTTGTCGTTGCCTCCGCAGCCGGTCAGCGCCGTGAGCAGCACGAACACCGCGAGGATCGCGCCGAGAAGTCGTCGGGTGCGGCGTTGCATGGCAGAACTCCTGAAGATCGAGTGGCGGTGTGCGCACACGCTCCGTCCGCGGACGAATCCGCGGCTGAGCGGTGGCATCTGCCAGAATCTCATGGTGACCCCAACGCGGCCCGATGGGGCAGGCCGTTGTTCCGTGGGGTCCTGGCGAGGCTTGGAGTGGTGCCGTGGTCGACCGGGTGAGGGTGCGCGACCTGACGTTCCTCGAGCAGGAGACGCCGCACACGCCGCAACACAACGCGACGATCGAGATCTTCGACCCCGGTGAGGGCGCCGACGCCTTCGACCACGCGCGCCTCGTGGCGTTGATCCGCGACCGGATCGCGTTCGTCCCGCGCTATCGCCAACGCCTGCAGACCGTGCCCGGACACGTGGCCAACCCGGTCTGGATCGACGACGAGAAGTTCGACCTGGGCTTCCACGTCCGTCGCTCCGCCCTCCCGCGACCCGGTACGTCGGCACAGTTGCTCGAACTCGTCTCGAGGATCGTGTCGCGGCCGCTCGACCGGAGTCGCCCGCTGTGGGAGATCTATTTCGTCGAGGGCCTCGAGGGCGGTCGGGTCGCCGTCCTGTCCAAGACCCACCAGGCGCTCGTCGACGGGGTGCACACCGTCGACATGGGGCAGCTGCTCCTCGACCTCCAGCCCGAGGCGCGTGAGCTCGAGCCCGACGACTGGCAGCCGCGACGCTCGCCCAACCCGGCCACCCTGTTGGCGACGGCCGTGCGGCACAACCTCACCGATCCCGGCGAACTCTTCGACACGGTCGGCTCCGCGTCTCGTGCGCTGGTGCGCACGGCCGACCGTCGCAGCCAGCGGGTCCGCGGTTTCGTGGCGGCCGCCAGCGGGCGACGACCGCAGTCCAAGGGGGTGATCAGCGGACCGCTCTCCCAGCAGCGTCGAGTGGTCACCGTCGAGACCCGCCTTGCCGACTATCGCAAGATCCGGGAGGCCCACGGAGGCACGGTCAACGACGTCATCCTCGCGACCGTCACCGGTGCGTTGCGGTCGTGGCTGATGACCCGCGCCGAGTCACTCGGTGGCCTGCGGCAGGTCCGCGCCGTCGTCCCGGTCTCCGTCATCGACGAGGAACTCGAGGCCACCTCGTTGGGCAGCCAGATCGCCGCCCACTTCGTCGACCTGCCCGTGGGGGAGCCCAGCCCGGTCGTGCGTCTGCACCAGGTCTCCTACTCGTTCCAGGCGCACAAGGACACCGGCCGCAGCGTCGCCGCCAACCGGCTCACCGGCATCGCCGGCTTCGCGCCCACGACCTTCCACGCGATCGGCTCCCGGGTTGCGGCCGCCGAACTGCGGCGGGGCTACCAGATCTCGGTGACCAACGTGCCCGGACCGCAGACCCCCCTCTACGCGGCCGGAGCCCGGATGCTGGCCAGCTATCCGGTTCCGCCGCTCACCCCCGACCACCCGCTCGCCATCGGCGTCACCTCCTACGACGGTGGCGTCTATTACGGCATCACCGCGGATCGCGACTGGATCCCCGACGCCGAGCTGCTCGGGACCTGCCTGCGCGAGGCGCTCGATGAACTCGTCGACCTGTCCTCGGCGACCCGCCAACGCGCACCCCGTGGTCGGCGTACTGCACGCAAGGGTGCGCCGAAGGCCGAGAAGTAGGTTTCGACATGATCCCGTTGCATCTCGGTGCCCTGCACCCGGTCGAGCAGATCGCCACGCTCGTGCTCGCCTTCGGACCCTTCGTGGTGCTCGGCATCGTGGTCATGATCCGGCGTCGGGCTGATGCCCGGGAGGAACGGGACGCCATCGACCGCGAGCCCGGCTCGGCAGCCGAGATCGCGGTCGATGAGGACGTCAGCGGCTGAGCCACTCCTTGCCGCTGCGCTCCTCGGCGCGCAGCGCGCTGCCGAGCAACTTGGCGAGCAACTCCTCGATCTTGCCGGCCACGAGCGGGATCTTGACCTTGACCTCCAACTCGACGGTCTCGGTGGTGACGCCGTCGGCTTCGGCGAGGGAGGCGGTGCCGTTGATCTCGCCGGGCTTGCCGGGGATGCCGATGGTGACGTTCGCGTGATGCGGACTGGTCCAGTTCTCGGACTGGATGATGGTGGTGGTCTCGCCGATGAACTTCTTGGCGAAGGCCGGCACCCGGTCGGTGGGCTGGTCCATCTCGATCCTGACGGCCTTGGCGTCGACGTTGCCCTCGATCTCGACGCTGAACGAGGTCGCCCTCTGGTTGCGGCACACGTTCTCGCGGAACACCGGGTCCGACAGCATCGCCGCGACCTCGATCAGCGGGGCGTCGTACGTCATCTGGTGGCGGAGCTTGGTCGCCATCTCAGCGCTCTCCCTTCAGCCAGGCCACGCCCACCGCATGCT
>JASLDK010000116.1 GCA_030145945.1 Nocardioides sp. | reverse complement strand
GACCGTCGACACGAACACCCAGTGCGCGTCCGGGCTGTGCTCTCCCAAGGTCTCGACGGCGCGGCGGACGTGGGACGGGATCCGCGACACGTCGACCACCGCGTCGTACGGCTCTGCGTCCTGAAGCTCGCGTGGCGCCGGCTCCGCCCGATCCCACCTGATCGTCGTCACGCCGGGCGGCACGGTCCCCGACCGCCCCCGATTGGCACACGTCACGTCGTGCCCACGGCGTACCGCCTCGGCGGCAACCATGCGCGACAGGAACTGGGTGCCACCGAGAACCAGGACTCTCATCCGCCCATCCCACCCTGCCCCAGCCGTTCGGGCAAGGGTGGAGTCCCGCCGGGTCGGCGCGTCTTGCCGCCAGACAACATCGACTCCCGCCCACGACAACCGCGCAGGCCGGCAGCGTGTCGCCCGCGGCGAAGCCGCGTCGGCGGCAAGTGCAACCCGAGCGCAGCGAGCGGTTGCACGCAGGCGTCGACAGGCGACACGCTCGGCCCTAGATGAACTGCGTCGGGTCGAACTCGTCGATGGGGATGATCCGGACGCGCGGGAGCCGTTCGTTGAACGCGTTCACGTCGTACTCGAGGTCGAAGAAGTCGAGGCCGCGGGAGGTGAGCTGGGCGAACGCGCTGTTGCGGAACTCGGTGAAGCCGACGAGTCCGACCCGGCGGCCGTCGAGGACGTCCTCGATCTGTTCGACGAAGTCGCCGTCGTTGCTGACGAGTACGACGTCGGCCTCGCGGCTCTTGAGCTCTTCCAGCGTGCGCTGGATGGCGATGTCGACGACCTTCTGGTTGGCGCCACCGGAGAGCGGGATCGGGCGGTAGCCGATCGCGATGAGCGCCTGGACGAACGACATGGGGAGTTCGCTGTTGGCGGCGAGGAAGAACAGCCCGTTGGTGGGCTGGCCCCACTGCCGCTGGACGAACTGGAGGAGCCGCTCCCAGCGGGGGCGCTCCTCGGGCTTGGGCCGCCGCCCCAGGATCGACGTACCGAGGGTGGCGTCGATGTTCTCCCCGTCGACGAGGACGTGGGTGATCCGTCCGGACTCCATGGCAGGACCCTAGACCCACCCGCGTCCCGCCAGATCGGCGCGCGGGAACAATCCACGACGTACGACGTTGAGGAGGACATGTCCACCATCGACCTGACCGCCGGCAACTTCGAGCAGACGGTTCTCGACAACGAGATCGTGTTCGTCGACTTCTGGGCGTCGTGGTGCGGCCCGTGCCGCAACTTCGCACCGATCTACGAGGCCGCTGCCGAGGAGCACGGCGACCTGGTCTTCGGTTCGGTGAACACCGAGGAGGAGCAGGAGCTCGCCGGGGCTGCGCGGGTCACGTCGATCCCGACGCTGATGGCGTTCAAGAAGGGCGCGCTGGTGTTCTCCCAGGCCGGTGCCCTGCCCGCGCCGGCGTTGGCGCAGGTGATCGCGGCGGTGCGTGACTTCGACGTCGAGGCCGCCCAGAGCGACCAGGACCAGAAGTGACCGAGTCGCCTGTCGACCGCACGGCCCTGGAGTTCGGACTCGACACCTTCGGCGATGTCACCATCGACGGTACGACGGGCGAACGGCTGCCCCATCCTCAGGTGATCCGCAACCTGGTCGCTGAGGGCATGGCGGCCGAGCGGGCCGGTGTCGACGTGTTCAGCGTCGGCGAGCACCACCGCGACGACTTCGCCGTCTCCGCCCCGGACATGGTGCTGGCGGCGATCGCGGCCCGCACGGAGCGGATCCGGCTCGGCACGGCCGTCACGGTGCTGTCGTCCGACGACCCGGTCCGCGTCTACGAACGGTTTGCAACCCTCGATGCCGTCTCGGACGGCCGCGCGGAGGTCACGCTCGGGCGCGGTTCGTTCACGGAGTCGTTCCCGTTGTTCGGTTTCGACCTCGGCGACTACGACCAGCTCTACTCGGAGAAGCTCGACCTGTGGGCCGCCCTCCAGGGCGAGCAGGCGGTCACGTGGGAGGCCGGTCAGTTGCGGGCGCCGCTGCGCAACGCCCGCATCTTCCCGACCACCGAGCGCGGCTCGATCCCCACCTGGGTGGGCGTCGGTGGCTCTCCTGAGTCCGTGGTCCGCGCGGCCCGCTACGGCTTCCCGCTGATGCTGGCGATCATCGGTGGCGAGCCCGCCCGGTTCGCCCCGTTCACCGATCTCTACCGCCGTGCGCTCGACGAGTTCGGCCACACCGACCGGCCGATCGGCATCCACTCCCCCGGCTTCATCGCGGACACCGACGACGAGGCGCGCGAGCTGATGTTCCCGCACTTCAAGGCCAACCGGGACCGGATCGGCGCCGAGCGCGGCTGGGGTCCGGCCACGCGCGAGCAGTACGACGCGGAGGTCGATCACGGCGCCCTGTTCGTCGGTTCACCGGAGACGGTCGCTCGCAAGATGGCCGACGCCGTCCGGGCTCTCGGCATCCAGCGCTTCGCCCTCAAGTACAGCAACGGAACCCTCCCCCACGAGCATCTGATGCACAGCATCGAGCTCTACGGGAGCGAGGTCATCCCGCGGGTGCGGGAGCTGCTGTCCTAGGTGCCCGCCTGAACGCCACCCCGGATCAGTGGCACGACGATCGGCAGACAATTGCCGGTCGACCGATGGCAGCGAGCGGCCGCGAGTCCTACGATCGAGCCATCCGGATCCCTCCCGGCGCAAGGAGAAGGGTGAGCCGATGACCGAGCAGATGTTCCAGGCAGCGGATGGATACCAGCGCCTGATCGGCCGTTTCCTTCCGACGTTGGCTCCCGCCTTCGCCGACCTGGCGGGCGTCACCATCGGGCAGAGACTGCTCGATGTCGGCTGCGGACCGGGCGGATTGACCCGTGAACTCGCCGCCCGGGTCGGTGGCGCGCACGTCAACGCGATCGACCCGTCAGCACCCTTCGTCGCGGCGGCACAGGCCGTCGTACCTGCTGCGACCGTGATCGAAGGTGTCGCCGAGAACCTGCCGTTCGAGGACGATTCGTTCGACGGCGCGCTGTCGTCGCTCGCGGTGGGCTTCATGCAGGATCCGGTCCGCGGGGTCCGGGAGATGGGCCGCGTCACTCGGCCCGGCGGCGTGGTGGCTCTCAACTTCTGGGACGTGACCCGCATGAACGCACTGGGCGTCTTTTGGAAGGCGGCCGCCCGCGCCATCGGCGCGGAACCCAATGACCGGGCCCTGGTCGGCTCCCGGGCAGGCGAACTCGAGGCACTGCTGACCGACGCCGGTCTCGTCGACATCGTGTCGACGGAGATCGAGGCGGTCGGCCGGTACGACGACTTCGCCGACCTGTGGTCCGGATATGTCCAGGGGGTCGGCCCCATCGGCGCCTACGTCGCCAGCCTCACGCCAGCGCAGACGGCCAGTGTGCGCGACGCGATCCGTGAGGACCTCGCCGACCCCGACGGGCCGTTCGAACTTACCGCGACAGCATGGGCCGCCATGGGCCGCGTGCCCGCCTGAACCCGTTCGAGCCCGCCTGAACCCGTTCGTGGCGCGAAAGGCACCCACCTCCGCTCAGAGGTCGTAGAACGCGCCCGGATAGCGGAACGTCCCGCCAAGTCTTCCGTCGTACGCCGTCAGTGTGCGTGCCTGGAAGTGCGGCCCGGCCCACTCCGCGATGTCGGGGACGATGCCGAGGTCCGCGGCAGGCACGAACCCGAAGCGCGGGTAGTAGTCGGTGTGGCCGAGGAGCACGACGACGGTCTCGTCGAGTGCGTCCGCCGCGCCGAGCACGGCGTGCATGAGCGCATCCCCGATGCCGGAACCTTGGCGCGCGGGGATGACACCGATCGGTCCCAACGCCAGCGCGGGCCGGCCGTCGATGTCGGCACGGGTGACGCAGACGTGTCCGACCACGCCGCCCGCTTCCTCGGCAATCAGCGCCAGTGCCGGCAGCCACGCGCCGCTGGCACGCAGGGCGTGCACCAGGCCGATCTCGACCGGCTCGACCGGCCCGATGGTCGAGGAAGCGAACGCCTCACGATGGACGCGGTCGATGCTCGCCGCGTCGGCGGAGCGCTCACGGCGGATGATCATGGGACGCAGTCAATCAGCCGCGTTGCTCGGGCGGCGCCGCCAACCTGGGGAAGACAACCCTCTCGCCGCCCCACGACATATAGTGAAGTGTGGTAATCATGTAGTACCTTCTCCTCATGGCGGATCACGCACCTCGGGCGGCCTTCGACCGGATCATGCGACTCTCGATGCTGATCGCGAGCGACATGCACCGCTTCGAGAAGGAGACCGGCTTGACCGGGCCGCGCATGCACCTCCTCTCCCTGCTGGGATCCGCCGGTCCCATCACCCAGCAGCAGCTGGCCGCCGCGATGGAGGTGACGCCGCGCAATGTCACCGGCCTGGTCGATGGTCTGACCGCCTCGGGACATGTCACCCGCGAGCCCCATCCGACTGATCGGCGCGCCACGCTCGTCACGCCGACCGCCGTCGGCGAGGCCACGATCAGGGAGCTGCAGACCAGTGCGGACCAGCTCGCGGAGCAACTGTTCGGGGACGTCCCGGCGCGCAAGCTCGGCCAGCTCACCGTCATTCTCGACGAGACGATCGACCGCTTCGAGCAGCTGATGGCGGAGGTCGAGGCATGAACCGCACGTGGCACTTCATCAAAGACGCCGTCCTGGTCGAGCTCGCCATCTGGCGCAACCTGGGCCGCTGGTTGGCACGCCGCCCGGATGCGCCGGAGGATGCCGTGCAGATCGGCTACAGCCAACTCACGGCCCCCGTCATGTGGCTGTGGATCTTCGGCAGCTTCATCGAGGTGGTGGCACTCGAACTGGTCCTGCGCAGCATCGATGCCACCTGGGCACACGTCGTGCGGGTCCCACTGTTCATCGTCGGCGCCTGGGGCGCCTTCTGGATGCTCGGTTTGGCCGGATGCTTCTATGCCCGCCGCCATCTGCTCCTCGCCGACCGGCTCGTGATCCGCAACGGACCACGGTTCCAACTCGACGTACCGCTGGATGTGGTGGCCGCGGACGGCGTACGCGCCATCGAGCACGAGTTCGAGGGCATGCTGAGGTCAGTGCACGAGGCGGACGGCGCGATCCTCGTCGGTCCCGGAAACCGGACCAACATCGAGCTCACGCTGACCGGAACGACCGCCCTTGCCACCCACGACGGAGAACGCATCGTCGACCAGGTCTGCTTCTGGGTCGATGACCCGCGCGCGTTCGTCCGGCTGCTCCGCGACCGGGTGTTCGTCGCGCCCGAACAGGGATCGCGCTGACGAGACAGTCACGGCGCTCGGTGGACTCAACCCTGCTGCGCGATCTCGCGGACATCGTCAGGTCCCGGGAACGGACGTTGGTCACTGGTCGCGACGGTCTCGTCCAGTCGCACCTGGGCAGGCAGCTGGTTGCGGACCCGGTCGAGCAGCTCGCCGCGATCACCGTCCGGCTCCCAGCGCAGCAGGTCACCGGGCTGGCAGTCCAATGCCTCGCAGAGCGCGGCCAAGGTGGTGAAGCGGACCGCCTTCGCCCTGCCGTTCTTGAGGACGGCCAGATTGGCAGGGGTGATGCCGATCTGGTCCGCGAGGGTGCCGACAGCCATCTTCCGGCGGGCGAGCATCACGTCGATGTCGACGATGATGGGCATCAGATCACCTCGTCCAGCTCGGACTTCAGCGACTTCGCCTCGGAGTCCAGCGCGACGGCCTGGGCGAGCAACGTCCGCATCACATAGACGACCATCGCGGCGCCGCCGACGACCAGTGCGATCCCACAGATCATCGCGATCACACCGGGCGCGACCTCGTCGCCGGGCGTGGCGTGGTTGGCGAACCGCGCCACCACTGCGACCGCGAACACCAGCACCGCGCCGACGCTGATCGCGGCGATGACGAGGTCGACGTACCGGAAGGCAGCGAAGGAGAAGACCGTCCGAGCGCCGACCATCGTCAGCAGTCGCCACACGGCCACTGCAATGACCTGCAGGGCCACAATGCCGAGCACGACGATGACCGCCAGCGCCACCTCGGTCCCGGTCCGCTTCTTGTCGCCGTCCCACAGCGGCGAGGCCACGATCACCACTTGGATGAGAGCCGACCCGAGGAGCGCGATCACGATCACGGTCCGCAGAGTGCGGATGACCCAGTTGCTCATCGTTGATCCTTTCTTGCCGTTCAACGACGATAATCTATCGTTTTACGATAGCTCGGGCAACGCTGCGGGAAGGCCCTCACAACCTGCCGCAAGGGCATGGATCGGGATCTCCCCGGGTCAGCTGGCTCCGGGCTCAGTCGCCGCTTGGCCGATCAGGGAGGCCAGATCCGCCTCCGCATCGTCAGAGACCGCCACGACGACATCGACGAATCGCGGCTCCGTGCGGAAGGCAACCGCCAAACCGCCGATCACTGCCCACCGCACGTTCAGTGCGTGGAGGTCCTCGGCGGCCATGTGCTCATCCTAGGCTGGGTACGCCGCGAGGTCGGGCCGGCGACACCCATGGGCACCCCCGTCAGGCTCAGCCCTCGAGCACCTCGACGACCTTCTTGGCCGTGGCCTTGGCCGATCCCGGGTTCTGCCCGGTGACGAGGTTGCCGTCGGTGACGACGTACGGGACGAACGGGAGCTTCGCCTTCTCGTAGAGCGCGCCGCGCTCCTTGGCCTTCTCCTCGGCGTTGTAGGGCACCAGCTTGTCGACGCGGGCGAGCACCTCCTCGGCCCAGGCGAAACCGGTCATCCGGCGCCCGGCGATGAGATAGGAGCCGTCGGTGAGCTTCGTGTCGAGCAGGCCGCAGTAGCCGTGACAGACCGAGGACACGACGCCGCCGCGCTCGTGGATCTCGCGGGTGATGCGCTGCAGTCCCTCGGAGCCGGGGAAGTCGTACATCACCGCGTGGCCGCCGGTGAAGTAGATCGCGTCGTAGTCCGCCGAGTCGATGTCCTCGGGGGCCAGCGTGTTCTCGAGCAGCGCCATCCTGGCGGGGTCGGCGCGCCAGGCCTTGGCGGTCTTGTCGTCGTTGGGGAACTTCAGCGCCCGCGGTTCGAGGGGTACGCCGCCTCCCGCGGGGCTGACCAGCGCCTGCTCGTAGCCCGCCTGCTCGAAGACGTGCCAGGCGTGGGTGAGCTCGGAGAGCCACAGGCCCGTCGGATGGGACGGGTCGTCGTAGTGGCCGACGTTGGTGACGACGTTGAGGATGCGCTTGGTCATGTCGGGACTTCCTTCAGGCGGGGCTGTGAACCGAGGTCGGCACGGGCATGTGCAGCGCCAACTGGCCCTCGGTGGTGACGTCGAGCTGAATGGTCCGGATCGGCTTCAGCGAGCGCAGGTCGTCGCTCATCCGACCCTCACCGAGCTGCAGGTCCAGGCCGCGCGGGAAGCGCGTGGTGCCCGAGGAGAGGACGTTGATCTGACTGGTCGTGGAGTGCCAGGCCCCGTCGATGGTGGTGTAGGAGGTCAGGGTCG
>JASLDK010000031.1 GCA_030145945.1 Nocardioides sp. | reverse complement strand
GAAGAACGCCGCGCCCGCATGGGACAGCGGCGTGCACATCAGGAACCGCGGCTCAGCCGGCCACTCCCACTCGGCCATCTGGATCTGCGCCATCGTCGAGAACGCCCGGGTCGTCCCGATCACGCCCTTGGGCCGACCAGTCGTGCCGCCGGTGTAGGTGATCGAGGTGATGTGGTCGGGGTCGAGCAGCGCAGCCTGGAACGGTTGCGGTGCGAAGGACGCAGCGACCTCGGTCAGGTCCGTGCCGACCTCGGCAAGCTCGGCCGGCACGGGCCCGATGGTGAGGACCTGCTTGAGGCCCGGGCACTTGCCGAGCAACTCCACCGCACGAGCAGCGAAGTAGGGGTCGATGACCAGCGTCGTGATGCCGGCGTCGTTGATGACGTAGGCGTGGTCGTCAGCCGAGCCGAGCGGGTGCAGCGAGGTGCGCTGGAAACCCTGGGTCTGGCCAGCGCCGAGGATGAAGAGGACCTCCGGGCGGTTCAGGGCCAGCAGCGCCCCCGGCGTGCCCCTTCCAGCGCCGAGCGACTCGAAGGCCTGGATGTACTGCGAGATCCGGTCAGCAGTCTCCTTGCCCGTCAGCGTCACCTCGCCCAGGTGCACGATCGGGCGGTTGGCGTGGCGCTTGAGCGCGGCGACCATCAGGTGGCCATTGTGGGCTGGGGTCCGAAGCGTGTCGGTCGCGGTGTTCACGCCAGCACCTCCGCGACCTGGCGGATCTCGCCGGCACTGCGACAGGACAGCAACAAGGTGGTCACGCCGGTCTCCTCCCACTGGGCGACCCGTTCCCTGACCTCGCCGACGGTGCCGATGATGTGCATGTCGTCAACGAGTTCGTCGGGGATGAGGGCAGTGGCGTCGTCCCGCTTGCCGGCCAGGAAGAGCTCCTGGACCTGATCGGTGATGGCGGCGTACCCCATCCGCTCGAACACGTTCTTGTGGAAGTTCTGGTCCTTCGCGCCCATGCCACCCATGTAGAGCGCGACGATCGGCTTCATGCCGTCGATGACGGCCTGCTTCTCCGCTGCGTCCGCCACGATCTGCAGGTGGCAGGTCGCGGCGATCTCGAAGTCATCACGAGTACGCCGGGCGCCGGGTCGGGCGAATCCCTCGTCGAGCCACGGCTGATACATGCCCGCGCTCTTGGGGGTGTAGAAGATCGGGATCCATCCGTCAGCGATCTCGGCGGTCTGGGCGACGTTCTTGGGGCCCTCGGCACCGAGCCAGATCGGCAGGTCGGCGCGCAACGGGTGCACGATCGGCTTGAGAGGCTTGCCGAGACCGACCGAACCGGGGCCGTTGTAGGGCAGCGGGTGGTGGGGGCCGTCATTGGTGACGGCGCCTTCGCGGGCGAGGACCTTGCGGATGATCGAGACGACCTCGCGGGTGCGGGCGAGGGGCTTCTCAAAGGGCACGCCGTACCAGCCCTCGACGACCTGGGGGCCGCTGACGCCCATCCCGAGGATCACCCGGCCGTTCGTCAGGTGGTCGAGGGTGAGGGCGTGCATCGCGATCGAGGCCGGCGTGCGCCCGGACATCTGGACGATCGACGTACCGAGCCGGACCCGAGATGTCTCGCGGCCCCACCAGGCCAGGGGCGTGAAGGCGTCGCTCCCCCAGGCCTCGGCCGTGAAGATCGCATCGAAACCTGCGTCCTCAGCGGCTGCGACGAGTTCGCCGACACCCTGCGGGGGCTGCGCGCCCCAGTAGCCCAACTGCAAGCCCAGCTTCATGTCTCTCCTCGTCCACGACCACGGATCATCGTCGCTCGACCCTAGCGTTCAGAATGAATGTGCGATCCAAATAATAGAACGTGTTTCACTTTTGGCCAGAACATGTTTCACTTCGGAGCATGAGCGGTGATCTTCAAGAACGGACACTGTCAGCACCGGTGACGGTCTCCTTCGACTACACCCGATCGGTCGGCCCCGTCGTGGGCCGCTTCCTCACCGGACTTCGCGACGGCCACTTCGTCGGCGCCCGGCTCAGCGACGGACGCGTTGTCGTCCCGCCGCCCGAGTTCGACCCCGTCACCCACCGGGCCACCGACGACTTCGTCGACGTGGCCGAGACCGGGACGGTCACGTCCTGGACCTGGGTGAGCGAGCCGGTCGCCGGCCAGCCCTTCGACCGGCCCTTCGCCTTCGCCCTGGTCACCCTCGACGGCGCCGACGCCCCGATGCTGCACGCGGTCGACGTGACGAGCCCCGATCAGATCAGCAGCGGCATGAGGGTCCGCGCCCGCTGGAACAGCGAGCGCAGCGGCGCGATCACCGACTTCGTGTTCGCCCCCGACAGCGGTACGCCGAGCACGCCGACGCCGGTCGCGGCGCAGGGAGACGTCACGGGCATCGTGACACCCGTCAGTCTCGACTACACCTACGCCGCCTCCCCCGAGGAGTCGGCCTTCTTCCGCGGACTCGCCGAGGGCCGCATCGTCGGGCAGCGCTGCCCCAAGTGCCAGAAGGTCTACGTGCCACCGCGTCCGGCCTGCCCCACCGACGGCGTGCCGACCGAGGAGGAGATCGAGCTCTCCGACACCGGCACGGTGACGACCTTCTGCATCGTCAACGTGCCGTTCCTGGGCCAGAAGATCACCCCGCCCTACGTCTCGGCGTACATCCTGCTCGATGGCGCGGACATCGCCCTCCAGCACCTGATCCTCGACATCCCGGTCGAGGAGATCCGGATGGGACTGCGGGTCAAGGCCGTGTGGAAGCCCCGCGAGGAGGGGGGCACCACGATCGAGAACATCAGTCACTTCGCGCCGACCGGTGAGCCGGACGCGCACTTCGACACCTACAAGCATCATCTCTGAGAGGGACGAGTCAGATGAGAGACGTTGCCGTCGTCGGGTTCGCCCAGCGACAGATCAAGGACTACGACGGTTCCCCGCAGTGCGCCGAGCTGCTGGTGCCGTTGTTCGCCGAGTGCTACGAGCAGACCGGCTGGACGAAGAAGGACATCGGCTTCTGGTGCTCAGGGTCCTCGGACTACCTCGCCGGTCGGTCGTTCTCGTTCGTCAGCGCGATCGACGCGATCGGCGTGCTGCCCCCTGTCAACGAATCGCACGTCGAGATGGACGTGGCGTGGGCGCTCTACGAGGGTTGGCTGAAGATCCAGACCGGCGAGGTCGACACAGCCCTCGTGTTCGGCTTCGGGAAGTCGTCGGCCGGCGTCCTGCGCCGCACCCTCGGACTCCAGCTCGATCCCTACACCCTGACGCCGCTGTGGCCCGACACCGTCTCGATCGCCGCGCTCCAGGCACGGCTGGGCATCGACGCCGGTGAGTGGGACGAGGCCGCGATGGCGGAGGTCGTCAACCGGTCGCTGACCGACGCAGAGAAGAACGAGTACGCCGTCAGGTCGGGCGGCTCCTCCGTCGAGGATCTCCTCACCCGGCCGATGTTCGCGGACCCACTGCGCAAGCACGATGCCTCGCCGGTCACGGACGGCGCTGCTGCCATCGTCCTGGCTGCCGGCGACCGGGCCCGCGAGGTCCGGGAGCGCCCGGCATGGATCACCGGTCTCGCGCACGTGACCGATGGGCTTCACTTCGGCACCCGCGACCTGCTCCGCTCCGAGTCCGCCCACAGGGCCGGGCTTGCTGCGGGCGGCACCGACGGTGTCCAGATCGCCGAGCTGCACGCGCCCTTCAGCCACCAGGAGCTCATCCTGCGTCGCGAGCTCGGTCTCGGCGACGACGTACGAATCAATCCCTCGGGGGGCGCGCTGGCCGGCAACCCGATGTTCACGGGCGGCGGCATCCGGATCGGCGAGGCTGCTCGCCGGATCTGGGACGGCACCGCCGACAAGGTGCTCGGGCACGCAACCAGCGGCCCGGCCCTGCAGCAGAACCCGCTCTGCGCCATGGAATCTCTGCCTGCAGGGATGGCAATCTGATGGGCAAGACCCCGGCAGCCGTGATCGGCGTGGGCCAGACCCACCACCGCGCCAAGCGGGAGGACGTCTCGATGGCGGGCCTGTGCCGCGAGGCGATGGACCGCGCCCTCGAGGACGCGGGCATGACGCTCGACGAGATCGACGCGATCGTCGTCGGCAAGGCGCCCGACCTGTTCGAGGGCGTGATGATGCCCGAGCTCTACCTCGCGGAAGCTCTCGGCGCGGCCGGCAAGCCACTGCTGCGGGTGCACACTGCTGGTTCGGTGGGCGGTTCGACTGCGATCGTCGCCTCGTCGCTGGTGCAGTCGGGCGTGCACAA
>JASLDK010000015.1 GCA_030145945.1 Nocardioides sp. | reverse complement strand
CGAGGCTGGGAGGTAGTGTCCGCCGGCGACGGCACCGAGGCACTCGATGTCGAACTGCACAGCCGGCCCGACGTCGTGGTGCTCGACCTGGGACTGCCCGACCTCGACGGCGTCGACGTGATCACTCGCATGCGGGCGCGTTCCGGCGTACCCATCCTCGTGCTGTCGGGCCGCACCGACAGTGTCGACAAGGTCGATGCCCTCGATGCGGGCGCCGACGACTACGTCACGAAGCCGTTCGGGATGGACGAGTTGGTGGCGCGCCTGCGGGCGTTGGTGCGCCGTGGCGCGACCGACGAATCGACCGTGCCCGAGGACACCATCCGCTTCGGCAACGTCGAGGTCGACCTCGACGCCACCCGGGTCACGGTTGCTGGCAACGAGGTGCGCCTGACCCCCACCGAGTGGCACCTGCTCGAGGTCCTGGTCCGCAACCCCGGAAGACTGCTCAGTCAACGCCAGCTGCTGACCGAGGTCTGGGGCCCGGGCTACGAGAACGCGCACGGCAACCTGCGCCTCTACGTCGCGCAGTTGCGCCGCAAGCTCGAGGCCGATCCCGCCCGACCGGTGCACATCCGCAACGAGCCGGGGATGGGATACCGCTTCGAGCTGTAGAGGTTCCTGCGAGGATGCGGCTCGTGGGCAAGGTGTTCGAGTGCGAGATCCAGGCGCGGCTGCGCGACATCAACCTCGGCGGCCACGTCGACAACGTCGAGGCGATCCGAGTGCTGGACGAGGCCCGGCTGTTGTTCTTCCGGCATGCGGACCTCGGTGAGCAGCACAACCGCCGGGGCCTGTTGTGCGACCTTCCGTCCGGGATCACGGAACTGGTCGGCTCGCAGCACGTCGAGTACCACGCCGAGATGCGCTTCGCCGCCTACCAGCCCTTCCTCGTCCGGATCTGGGTCAGCCACGTCAGCCACTCGTCGTTCGCGGTCTCACTCGAGCTGCGCGTCGCCCCCGACCACCCGCCGGCCGTCGTCGCCGAGACGAGCGCGGTGTTCTGGGACACCGCCGCCGGGTCGTCGTGGCCGATCTCCGATGCCGTGCGAGCGGCGCTGACGGCGTACACGGGTCCGGCGGTGGCGCTCAGGACCCGACCGGGCCACTGACCTCGGTTCTCGAGGGCATCGACGTGGTCGGGGGCCGGCGGCTCACAGGTAGAGCGCCCGCAGCTCCTTGTCGAGGCCATCGGGAGCGGCGGCGGCCATGCCCTCGAGGACGGAGCGGAAACCGTCGATGGCCTCACGACCGTGGCGGCGGACCAGACGACGCTCGAAGGAGCGGTGGAACGCCCGGGCGGCAGCGATGGCGGCGCTGCCGCGCTCGCTGAGCAGCACGAGCTTCGCGCGGGCATCCGTCGGATCGGGCCGGCGGGTGGCGTAGCCGCGGGCGACCATGTCGTCGACGATCTGGGCGGCTCCCTGGGGGGAGATCTCCAGCAGGCCCGCCAGCTCGCTGACCGTGCGCGGCCGACCTGCGAGCACCCGCATCACCACGCCGTCCGAGCGACCGAGGTCGTCGAAGCCGTGCGTCGCCATGTCGGCGTGCAACTGCCGGAGGAAGCCTTGATAGGCGACGAGCACGAGGATCCCGAGGTCCGACTGTTGCGATGACGCGGCCATGACTGCATGATAGTCAATCCAACTTGTTCAAGTGCACTTGTCTATTCCAGGAGCAGCCATGCACATCACTCGCGCCGACGACGCCGTCGTCTTCGACATCCCCGGCGTCCGATTCACGTCATTCGCCTCACCCTCGCGCGGCTCCGCCCAGACCTGCGTCTGGCGCATCGACGTGGAGCCGGGCCTGACCTCGCCCGAGCACCACACCCTCGACCAGGACGAGGTGTTCGTCGTTCTCGAGGGCACGGTCCGGCTCACCCCGGACGGCGAGCCGCTCACCGCGGGCGACGCCGCCGTCGTGCCGGCCGGCGAACCGATCCAGCTCACCAACGTCGGCGACGGCCCGGCCCGACTGCACGTCGCCGTCCGCGCCGGCTTCTCGGCGGTCATGAGCGACGGCACGCCGATCGGCACGCCACCCTGGGCGGCGTGATTCCGCACGCCCAGCGCAGCAGGGCGACGATCTCGTCGTACCCCTTGCGCTGGGCGTGCTCCAGCGGCGTGGCGCCGTCCTTGTCGGCGATGCTCGGGTCGGCGCCGGCATCGAGCAGGATCTCGACGATCTGCTGGTAGCGCTTGCTGCCGTCGCCGAGGATGACCGCCTCGAGCATCGAGGTCCAGCCGAGGTCGTTGACGTGGTTGATGTCGACGTCGGTCTGCACGACCCTCCGGATGTAGTCGACATGACCACGTTCCCCGGCAGGGATGGGCGAAAGTCCGCCGTACCGGTTCTTGATCGTGAGGTCCGGGTGGGCCGGGAGCAGGGCCTCGAGCATCGCCACACTGCCCGTCACGCCGGTGACCAGCCACGGGGTGTCGTGGCGGTCGTCGAGGGCATCCGGGTCGGCACCCATGGCAACGAGGACTTCGGCGACGGCGACATGGTCGTAGGTCGACGCAAGCAGCAGGGCCGTACGCCGGTTGCCGTCGCGGGCCTCGATGTCCGCGCCGGCGCGCAGGGCGACAGCGACGGCATCGGCATCGCCCTTCCGGGCCGCCGCCAGGAGGGCGGCGTCGGCGTCGGCGGGCCTGTGTGCAGTCGTCATGTTCCTCAGGATCCTCTCCAGTCCGTCGTATCCGCGCTTGCGGGCCATCTGCAGCGGGGTGAGTCCCGCCGAGGGTGACACCGTGTCGAGCTGGACCCCACCCGCGGCGAGCGCCCGGACGGTGGTGGCGTACGCCGCGGTGTCCTCGCCGAGCCAGACCGCCTCATGGATCGCCTGATAGCCGATCCGGTTGACGTGGTCCTTGTCGATCCCGGCCTGCAACAGCTCGCCGACGACGAGGCCGTGCCCGCGTTCGGCGGCCCGGATCAGGCCGGTGCCGTTCCAGCTGTCCTTGTCGTTCACCCGCGCGCCGTGGCGCAGGGTCAGCCGGAGCAGGTCGAGGTGCCCCTCGCTCGTGGCGACCAGGTACGCCGACTGCTCGGTGTCGTCCTTGGCGTTGACGTCGGCGCCCTGCCGGATCAGCCGGCGGGCCTTCGGCACGTCGTCCGCCCAGGCGGCGTCGCGCAGCTGCTGGTCGAGCGCCTGCTGG
>JASLDK010000427.1 GCA_030145945.1 Nocardioides sp. | reverse complement strand
CGCGAACCCGTCGTCGGAGGGACGACGGGTTCGCGTAGGCTCACCACCGATCTGTCCACGCCAACGGGAGGATGCGGCATGTCGGAGACGAGCACCCCAGCAGCCGGCGGTACGACGGCGGCCGAAACCGTCGGCACCGTCGATGACATCGCGCTGCGGCTGCCCGCCGACGGTGCCTATGCGTCGATCCTGCGGACCCTGACCGCTGGCTTGGCGGCACGTCTCGACTTCACCCTCGACGACATCGAGGACCTGCGGATCGCGGTGTCGGAGGCTGCGGCAATGGTGCTCGACGAGGCTGACCCCGGCGCTGTCCTCGATTGCACCTTCCGCCTTTCCACCGACCGCATGGAACTCGTGATCGCCGCGGATGCAGCCGATTCGTCGTCCCCCGACTACGAGAGCTTCGGGTGGCAGGTCCTCGCCACCTTGGCGGACGAGGCTGCCATCGACACAGGGGCGGGCAGATTCTCGGTGCGTCTGCTGGTCAGGTCGTCGCTGGCGTCATGAGCACGGATCTCTCTCGGGCCTCCGCCAGCGGTGGACCGCCGACCGGCGTCGAACTGACTCGCCGACGGAGCGCCGAACTCTTCGTCACCTTTCGCGACGAGGCCGCCTCGCAGGCTGAGCGCGACGGGGCGCGTGATGCTCTGGTGCACCTGCACCTTCCATTGGTCGAGCACTGCGCCCGCCGGTTCCGCAACCGGGGCGAGCCCTACGAGGATCTGGTCCAGGTCGGGACCATCGGACTGATCAAGTCGGTTGATCGCTTCGACACCGAGCGCGGAGTCGAGTTCTCGACGTACGCCACCCCGACCATCATCGGGGAGATCAAGCGCTACTTCCGCGACAAGGGCTGGGCGATCCGGGTCCCTCGTCGGTTGCAGGAACTGCGCATGCAGATCAGCGCGAGCACCGCCGAGCTCACCCAGTCGCTGGGGCGCTCCCCCACTGCTCGCGAACTGGCCGACGCAATCGGTTGCACGGTCGAGGAGATCGTCGAGGGGCTCGAGTCGAGCAACGCCTATTCAACGTTGTCACTCGACGCGACCGACGACGACTCCGACGGCGGCAGCGGGCAGAACATGCTCGACGCGCTCGGGGTCGATGACGAAGGTCTGGCCCACGTCGAGATCCGCGAATCGGTCAAGCCGCTTCTGGAGAACCTCCCTCCACGGGAGAAGAAGATCCTGCTGCTGCGCTTCTTCAAGAACATGACCCAGTCGCAGATCGCTGAGGAGATCGGCGTGTCTCAGATGCACGTGTCGCGACTGTTGACCCGAACCCTGGCCCAACTGCGGGAATCGTTGGATCCCGACGCCTGACCAGGCACGACGAGCCCTCTCAGCGCGCCGCGTCGGTGGGATTCTCCTCGAGCGCCGCGATGGTGTCGGGATGCACCATGGCGGCAATCACGATCAGGCCGACGAGGGCGAGGGCGAGCGCGAGCAGCACGTGCTCGCGCAGGTTCCAGGCAAGCCCGAGCAGGATCAACTGGGTGATCAGCACGGGCCCGCGGGCCCAGCTGTGGCGGCGCCACAGGGCCAGGGCCGCGCCGACCAGAACCACGCCGTAGGCGCCGAAGAAGACCGCCGTCGACACCCCGAAGCCGAGCCTGTCCGAGTCGACATTGGCCATCTCGAGAACCGCCAACAGCAGGAGGACGACGCCTTCCACCGCCGCCAACGAGACAGCGACCGTCAGAGGGGCTGCGCTGGTGGGCGGGGCGTCTGGAGTCCGTTCGATCACGGCCGCTACCCTAGATGTCGGCGACAAGCCAGTGTCCACCATGCGGTTGTGATGCAACAGACGACCGGAATTGCTTGATTCGTGGACGAATCCTTGGAACGCTTGCGTCAGCGATCGTGAAACCGTTCACTTTTGCGGCTTCACGCGTGCCCGGACATGGGCACCACACCCGGTGGAAAGAAGAGGGCAACCGCACTCATGGATTGGCGACACCGTTCCGCATGCCTCGACGAGGATCCGGAGCTGTTCTTCCCGATCGGCAACACCGGTCCCGCGATCCTTCAGATCGAGGAGGCCAAGGCTGTCTGCCGACGCTGCGACGTACGCGAGCAGTGCCTCGCGTGGGCGCTCGAGGCGGGGCAGGACCACGGTGTCTGGGGCGGCCTCAGTGAGGACGAGCGTCGTGCGCTGAAGCGCCGCAACGCCCGGGCTCGCGTCCGCCAGCCCGTTTGAGCCGAAGGCCGTTCACTCCACAGGGATGCTGAGCGCCGCCCTGGTGCCGCCGTCAGCTGAGTGACCAAGGGTGAGGTGGCCGCCGAGCTCCGACTCGACCAGGGTGCGCACGATCGACAGCCCCAGGCTGGTCGCGGAGTCCAGGTCGAATCCCTCGGGGAGACCCTTGCCGTCATCCTCGACGGCGACGTCCAGAACCGAGCCATGGCGTTCCGCGGTGAGGTGGATCCGTCCGGAGCCACCAGCGTCGTAGCCGTGCTCGGCGGCGTTCTGCATCAACTCCATCACCACCATGGCCAGGGGCGTCGCGATCTCGGAGACGAGCACCCCGAAGCTGCCCTCCCGGCGTACGGCGACGTGGGCGGTGGTCGAGCCGACGTCGGTCACGAGTCGAGCCAGGCGGTCGGCGATGTCGTCGAAGGCGACGGTCTCCTCCACGGCCTGGCTGAGGGTCTCGTGGACGATGGCGATCGAGCCGACCCGGCGTACTGCCTCCTCGAGTGCGGCTGCGGCCTCCGGTGATCCGATCCGGCGGGCCTGGAGGCGCAGCAGGGCCGCGACCGTCTGCAGGTTGTTCTTCACTCGGTGGTGGATCTCGCGGATGGTGGCGTCCTTGGTGACCAGTTCCCGATCGCGGCGCCGGAGGTCGGTGACGTCACGCAGCAGGATGATCGCCCCGATGTGTCGACCTCCCGGCCGCAGCGGAATGGCCCGCACGATCAGCGAGGTGCCGTCCCCCGGACCGCCCGATGCCCCCAGCTCGGTGTCCCGGTGCGCACGTCCGCCGAGGACCGCGCTGAGTGTCTCCTCGTCGGGACGCATCTTCGGCGGGACCAGTTCGCGGGTCAGGTCGGTGAGCCGCTGGCCGGTCAGGTCACCGGTCAGACCGAGCTTGCGATAGGTCGAGAGGGCATTGGGGCTGGCGTAGATGACGCGCCCCTCCTCGTCGACGCGCAGGAAGCCGTCGCCGACCCTCGGGGAGTCGGCGTGATCGCTGCGCTGTGCCGTGTTGGGGAAGTGGCCCGAGGCGATCATCTGCGACAGGTCGGTCGCCGCCTGCAGATAGTTGATCTCCAACAGGCTGGGGGTTCGTACGCCGAGCAGGTTGGTGTTGCGGCTGATCACCGCGATCACCAGGTCGCCGCGGCGTACCGGAATGGCCTCGACCCGCACCGGGACGTCGTCGCGCCATTCGGGGTCACCCTCGCGAGCGATCCGGCCGTGCTCGAAGGCCTCGTCCACCAGCGGGCGGCTGCCCAGCGGCGCGAAGCTTCCGATGATGTCGTCGACGTACGCCGTCGGGCCGGTCGTGGGACGCATCTGGTCGCCCGCCCAGAATCCGGCCCTGGCCCGGTCCGGGATCCACAGCACGAGGTCGGCGAAGGACAGGTCGGCGATGACCTGCCAGTCCGCCAGGAGCAGCTGGAGCCACGCGATGTCGCGGTCCGTGAGGTCGGTGTGACGTCGAGCGATCGCGGACAAGGAGGGCACGGAAACAATTTATCCATCAGAGTCGCTCGCCGGTTGGGGTCCCTCCGGTTCCTTTGGCAAGATGTGCGGCGGGGGAATCGTCTTGGGGGATCAGGGCTCGGTTGGTCGGAGGGTGTGGGTTGTTGATGGTGTCGGTCGATTGGTCGCGCCTCCATCAGGCGCTCCGTGACGGCGATCGTCGCCCGCCCGCCGACCACTCGCTGAGTGATCTGACCGCGCAGCTGACACTGATGCTGGGCGACCCGGACCCGCAGGTCCGTGACGGGATGGCCTATGCCTTCCTCGCCACGTGGATCGAGCACGGTGTCTACGACGACCTGCTGGCGGGACTCGGCGACGGCATGTGCGCCGGCCTCGACGCCGGCCTCGGCGAACGAGACACCGACTCGGTGTTCCGGCGCAGCTTCTCGGTGCTGCTGCTGGGCGAGTGCATCCAGCGCGACACCCGGATCCGCCGGCTTCCTCCGAGCAAGACCCTGCACTGGGGTGATCGCATCGCTGCGTGGTACGTCCGCGAACGTGACCTGCGCGGCTTCGTGCCCGGCAAGGGGTGGGCACACGCCGCCGCGCACGGTGCCGATGCGCTGGCCGCTCTGGCTGCCTCCCGCCACTTCGGGATGACCGAGTTGACCGTGCTCCTCGACGTGATCGCGGACCGCGTGCTCAACCCCGACACTCCCCCGCTGGTGCACGGCGAGATCGATCGGATCGCCTACGCGGTGATGGAGATCCTGCGCCGCGACCGGGTCCCGCTCAGCGTGCTGGAGCCGTGGGTGATCCGCCTCGAGCAGGGCGCCCGCGCCAAGTCCCGCAGCGGCCGTGACCCCTATCGCGCCACCGGGAACGCCCAGGCGCTGCTGCGCGCGCTCTATCTCCAGCTGACGATCTCACCGCGCCATCCGGCGGTCCGCCCAGACCTGCTCCTGGCGCT
>JASLDK010000207.1 GCA_030145945.1 Nocardioides sp. | reverse complement strand
CACCAAGGCCTCGCTCGCGACCGAGTCGTGGCTCTCGGCGGCCTCCTTCCAGGAGACCACCCGAAACCTCACCGACGCCGCGATCAACGGCCGCTCCGACAGCCTGCGTGGCCTGAAGGAGAACGTGATCATCGGAAAGCTCATCCCGGCCGGTACCGGTCTGGAGCGCTACCGCAACATCCGCGTCGAGCCGACCGAGGAGGCGCGCGCCGCGGCGTACGCCGTCACGGGCTACGAGTCCTACGACTACGAGTTCGGCAACCAGGGCCAGGCCGTGGCGCTGGACGACTTCGACTTCGGTAGTTACCAAAACTGAGTTGAAGCGGCCGAGAGGCTGATCTGACCGGTGGCCCCGCGAGTAGCGCTCGTGGGGCCACCGGCGTTTTTCGTGTACTGCCAGGACGCGGCCTGTGGAGAGCCGGTTGCAGGGCGGTCGGGTCAGGCACAGGATCGGGCCATGACCGATCTCGGGAAGGCGGGGCACAATGGGCGTCATGACGGTGGACACGGACCTGCCGCAGGGGCAGGTGCTGACGGCGTACGACGTCGCGGAGCTGTGGCAGCCCGACCGGCGCCTCGAGCTGATTGACGGGGTGCTGACCGTCATGACGGGACCATCGGTGGCGCATCAGCGCACCCAGAGTCGGCTGCTGAGGCTGCTCTTCGATGCACAGCCGGACCACCTGGACGTCCTTGCTGCTCCTGTCGACGTCTTGTCCGACGACACCGTGGTGCAGCCGGACGTCCTCGTGCTGGATCCCGCCGCACTGGTCGGGTCGGATCCGATCGAGTGCATTCCGTCGCTCGTCATCGAGATCCTCTCGCCGAGCACGGCGCTCTACGACCTCAACACCAAGTTCAAGCGCTATGAGCGGGCGGGCATCGCGTCGTACTGGGCCGTCGACCCGCTGGCCGGACGGCTGATCGTGTGGGAGTTGCGCGACGGTGCGTACGTCGAGATCGTTGATCGCACCGGTGACGAGCCGTGGACGGCCGAGTTGCCGTTCCCCGTCACGATCGTTCCCTCCTCGTTGATCGGACCTCCGGCGGGCGACTGAGCGGCAGCCTCCGGCTGGGCGGGATGCGGTGAACCTGCGGGCGGCTGAGAGGATGGGCGGCATGAATGCCGCGCCATCGCTGAGCACCGATGTCCTCGTCGTCGGGGCGGGGCCGGCGGGGTCGGCGGCAGCAGCCTGGGCGGCCAAGGCCGGGCTGGATGTGATGATCGCGGACGCGGCGGTGTTCCCACGCGACAAGACCTGTGGGGACGGACTGACGCCGCGGGCGATCCACGAGCTCGAAGGGCTCGGGCTGCGCGACTGGGTGCGCTCGCACACCGTCAACCAGGGGCTGCGTGCCCACGGGTTCGGGCAGACCCTGCACCTGCCGTGGCCCGGTGGGAACCTGCCGGACTGGGGTAGCGCGATCCCGCGGACCGAACTCGACGACCACCTGCGAACGGCTGCGCTGAAGGCCGGCGCCACGGCTCTCGACGGAGCCCGTGCGGTCGACGTACGGATGGACGGGGACCGGGTGTCGACCGTCGTGTTCAAGGACGGACGGGAGGTCGCGTGCAAGCGGCTCGTCGTCGCGGACGGCGTACGGTCCCCGCTTGGAAAGGTGCTGGGACGCGAGTGGCACCGCGACACCGTCTATGGCGTGGCGGGACGTTCGTACGTCACCTCAACACGTGCCGACGACCCGTGGATCAGCTCCCACCTCGAGCTCCGGGGTGAGCAGGACGAGATCCTGTCCGGCTACGGCTGGATCTTCCCGCTGGGCGCGCAGAGCGGCGAGGTCAACCTCGGTGCCGGCACGCTCGCGACCGCCAAGCGCCCCACGGACGTGGCGATCAAGCCGCTCATGAAGCTGTACGCCGACCGCCTCCGTGAGGAGTTCGGGCTCGGCGACGAACTGCGCGCGCCGGCCTCGGCGCTGCTGCCGATGGGTGGTGCCGTGTCCCATGTCGCCGGTCGCAACTGGGCGCTGATCGGGGACGCCGCCGCTTGCGTGAACCCGCTCAACGGAGAGGGCATCGACTACGGCCTGGAGACCGGCCGCGTCGTCGCTGAGGTCCTAGCCGGCGGCGTCGACGTTGATCTCGGCGCTGTGTGGCCGGCGCTGTTGCGTGAGCACTACGGCGAGTCGTTCTCGATCGCCCGTCGTCTGGCCGGCCTGGTCACCGTGCCGCGGCTGTTGCCCGCCCTCGGGCCGGTCGGGATGCGCTCCGACATGCTGATGACCCTCGCCCTGCGCTGGATGGGCAACCTGGTCACCGACGAGGACCGCGACCGCGCCGCGCGGGTGTGGCGCTGGGCAGGCCGGCACTCGCTGGCCCGCGACAGCCGCCCGCCGTTCTCCTGACCCGAACCCCTAGGGTGGACAGGACAGGAGGTCACACCATGGGACAGCGGGTCCAGCGGTTGGCGGCGTACGCCGTCATCATCCGCGGCGACCAGATCCTCCTGTCCCGACTGGCCGAACGCGTCACCAAGCGCGAGCTGTGGTCGCTGCCCGGTGGCGGGGTCGATCACGGCGAGGACCCGCGCGACGGCGTGGTCCGCGAGATCTATGAGGAGACCGGGCTCCATGCCGAGGTCGGCGAGACCTCCCACGTGTTCTCGCTGCACGTCGCCGACTCGTGGCGACGTGGGCGAAGGGTGGACGCCCACTCGGTCCGCATCGTCTACGAGGGCTGGGTCCCGGCCGACGCCCCCGATCCCCACGTCACGGAGGTCGACGGGTCGACCGCGGAAGCGGCGTGGAAGCCGCTGGCCGACGTGCTCGACGGAACCGTGCCGACGGTCGCTCTGGTCACCGAGGCGCTGGCGGCGTACGGCGTTCGGCAACGACAGCGCACGGCCGCCTATGCCTATGTGGTGCGTGACGACGCGCTCCTGCTGACGCGGACCTCGGCGCTGGCGCCCGACCCGGGGACCTGGCACCTGCCCGGCGGCGGTATCGATCACGGCGAGACGCCGCGAGACACGATCCGTCGCGAACTCCAGGAGGAGTGCGGTCTCGAGGGCGAGGCGGGCGAACTGCTGACCGTCCTCGACCACCACTTCACCGGCACCGCGCCGAACGGTCGCGAGGAGGAATTCCACGCGATCGGCATCATCTATCGTGCCGAGGTCGGACCCGGCGAGCCGCACGTCGTCGAGCAGGACGGCACCACCGACGCCGTGGCCTGGGTGCCGTTGGCGGACATCGCGGCGCGGAGACTGAAGGTCTACGGATCGGTACGCGCGGCGATCGAGGCCGCAGGCGATACCGTCGCAGGGTGAGCACCCCCGAGCCCTCCGAGTCCGTCTTCACCTACGCCGCCCCGGCCCTAAAGTTCGGGCGAGGCGCCGCCGCCGAGATCGGGTACGACGTCCGCGGCTGGGGCGCACGTCGTGCCCTGCTGGTGACCGATGCTGGGGTCCAGGAGGCCGGGCACGCGGAAACGGTCGCCGCGTCCTTGCGCGCCCACGACGTGTCGGTCGTGACCTATGCGGGTGCGCGGGTCGAGCCCACCGACGCCTCGTTGGAGGAGGCCGTTGCCTTCGCCCGCTCCGAGGGGCCTTTCGACGCGGTCGTGGCGGTCGGCGGCGGATCGGCGATCGACACCGCGAAGGCGGTCGCCCTGCTGGTGACCAACCCCGGCGAGTTGATGGACTACGTGAACGCGCCCGTCGGAAAGGCCCGTGCACCCCAGGAGCCGGTGCTGCCGCTGGCCGCGGTGCCGACCACGACCGGCACCGGCAGTGAGTCGACCACGATCTGCGTGATGGACGTGCTGGCGTTGAAGGTGAAGACCGGCATCAGCCACCCGGCACTGCGGCCACGTCTGGCCGTGGTGGACCCGTCGCTGTCGGCGACCCAGCCGGCCGGCGTGCTGGCTGCTGCGGGGATGGACATCCTGTGCCACGCGCTGGAGAGCTACACCGCGCGTTGGTTCGAGGACTTCCCGGCCAAGACGGCGGCGCAGCGGGTGCCCTACTGCGGGTCCAACCCGATCGCAGACCTGTGGTCGGAGCGGGCACTCGGCATGTTGTCGGGGGCCTTCCGGGCTGCCGTGACCGCTGCGCGTGAGGGCGACGGCGGCTCCGAGGCGGCCGAGCAGATGGCCCTGGCCGCGACCTTCGCGGGGCTCGGCTTCGGCAACGCGGGCGTCCACATCCCGCACGCCAATGCCTATCCGATCGCTGGTCGGGTGCGGGACTTCCGGCCCCGTGACTATCCGCAGGACGAGGCGATGGTGCCGCACGGCATGGCCGTCTCGCTCACCGCGCCCGAGGCCTTCCGGTTCACCTTCGACGCGGCCCCCGAGCGTCACCTGCGGGCCGCGCAGCTGCTGTCGCCGGGCGTGTCCGGCTCCGATGCGTCCGTGCTGCCCGACGTGATCGCGTCGTTGATGCGCGACATCGGCATCCCCAACGGGCTGGCGGAGGTCGGCTACGGAGCAACGGACGTCGATGCGCTGGTCGAAGGTGCGCTGCAGCAACAGCGGTTGTTGGCCACGGCCCCCAAGGAGGTCCGGGGCGAGGATCTGGCAACGATCATGACGGAGTCGTTGGAGCACTGGTGAGCGCGCGACGATGGTTCTGGGCGGCAGCCCTGCTGTACGCCGTCGCCTGGGGCTGTGCGGCGCAACTCCTCCCCTCGCGGGTGCCGATGCACTTCACGTCATCGGGTGGGGTCGACAGGTGGGCCGGCCGCGGTGAGGCGTTGATCCTGTTCGCGGTGGTCGGGGCAGTCCTGGGGTTGCTGTTCCTCGTCCTGGCGACGTACGCCGACCGGATGCCGATCGAGTTCGTGAACACGCCGCACAAGTCCTGGTGGACAGCGACACCCGAGCGGACGGCTGCCCTGCGCCGTAGGACGGAGCAGGCCACCTGGGCCGTCGGCGCGGCGACCATGACGCTGCTGGCCGCCATCGAGGTGTGCGTGGTTCGTGCCGCTCGATCCGACCAGCCGCATCTGGACTGGCTGTTCGCGGTGTGTTTCGTCGCCTACCTGGCCTTCATCGTGGTCTGGCTGATCCGGAGCTTTCGGCGCTCCGCGACTAGGATCGACGAGTGAACCCACGCCATCGCCGACTGATCATTCCGGCCGCGCTGGTGCTGCTCCTGCTCATCGTGCTGATCGCCGCACTGACCAAGTGAGTCGCTGATGGGCACCGAGACGCTTGCGGAGGGTCTGGGGCAGGTTCGCGCCGCGCTGTTGGCGAATGGTGACCTGGTGCGAGCGGTCGTGTCGGGCCGGCAGAAGGCCGCGGCTCCGGATTGGCGGCGGGTCGAGCTGCGCTGGGTCGACCTCAAGGCCGGGCGGCACCTCCAGATCGTGCGGTACGACGCCACGCAGGCGCACACGTCCAACCATCTGGTCGGTTCCCCGGCTGGGGCTGCGGTGGACGGTCTGCTGGCCGAGCCGTTCGGCAACTGGACGGTCGAGTCCGCCTCCGAGGTGCTGACACTGCGCGTGACGAAGAAGGGCGCCGCCCTGGTGCATGTGGCGCGTCGCGCGAGCGAAGCGGTGGTGGAGCGCGGCCACGACCGGGCCAAGGACCGGATGCTGGCCGAGGACGATCCGGTGTTCGCGGCCCTCGGACTCGCGGATGCGCAGGGGCGGATCAAGCCCAGTCGGATGGCGAAATATCGCCAGGTGGAGGACTTCCTGCGGATCCTGGATCGGTCCGTGACCGAGGCCCTCGCCAAGGGGCGACTGCGGACGCCGACGGTCGACGAGCCGCTTCGGATCGTGGACCTGGGCTGCGGCAACGGCTATCTCACCTTCGCTGCGCAGCGCTTCCTCACCGAGCGACGCGACCTCCCCGTGCGGGTCACCGGTGTCGACGTCAAGGAGCAGTCGCGCGACCACAACGCCGGTGTGGCAAGGGATCTGCGCATCGACGCCTCCTTCGTCGCAGGCACCATCGACGGCGTGATGCTCCCCGAACGTCCCGACGTCGTGCTCGCCTTGCATGCGTGTGACACCGCGACCGACGATGCCCTCGCCCGCGCGCTCGAGTGGGAGGCGCCGCTGGTGCTGGCCGCCCCGTGCTGCCACCACTACATCGCATCCCAGCTGCGCGGCGTCGAGCCCCCGGCGCCGTACGCCTCACTCGTCAAGGACGGCATCCTCCGCGAACGCTTCGCCGACACCCTCACCGACACCTTGCGTGCGCTGTTGCTGCGGCGGGAGGGCTACCGGGTCGACGTGATGGAGTTCGTCGACAGCCAGCACACGCCCCGCAACACGCTGCTGCGGGCGGTGCGGACCGGCTCCTCGTCTGACAGTGGGGAGTACGACGAACTCGTTGCTGCATGGGGGATCCGACCCCGCCTCGGCGAACTGTTGGCAGGCTCGCGCGAGTGAGGCGGTTCGTCGTCGGCGCCCTCCTGTGCTGGTCCGCCAGCCTGGGGTGGGCGGCACCGGCGCTCGGCGTTCGGGCTGATGAACCACTGGTCGGCGAGGTGGTCTGTCACTTCACCGATCCGGATATCACCGAGTCCAGCGGCCTGGTCGTGAGCGACGGCCTGATCGTCACCGTCAACGACTCGGGGGACAGCAACCGGGTGTTCGCGGTGGATCCTGCAACCGGCGACACCGTCGGAATGACGCGCTGGCAGGGAGATGCGACGGACAACGAAGCGTTGGCCCCCGGGCCCGCGGGCTCCGGCGACGTGTGGGTGGGGGACATCGGCGACAACTCCGCCGTTCGCGACCACATCCGTGTCGCCCGCGTGCCGGTGGGCCGCGGCCAACGCACCGTGAAGGCGCCGACGTACGACCTGGTCTATCCCGATGGTCCTCATGACGCCGAGACCCTGCTCGCGGATCCCGCTACGGGACGGCTCTATGTCGCGGTGAAGGAGTTCATCGGACGTCTCTATGCGGCTCCCGCGCGCTTGTCCTCCGATGCTCCGAACGAGCTGACGCCGGCCGGCAGCGTGCTCGGCCTGGCCACGGACGGAGCGTTCTTTCCCGACGGGCGGCACGTCGTGCTGCGCAACTACGGCCAGGCCTCCGTCTACACCTGGCCCGACCTCGACCGCATCTCGACGGTGACCCTGCCCGCCCAGCCGCAGGGTGAGGGCATCGCCGTCTCCGCTGCTGGGGAGGTGTTCCTGAGCTCGGAGGGTGAGCGAGCCGATGTGTTGCGCGTCGTGCTGCCGCTGGGAGAGCCGTCGCCGTCCCCGACGGTCGACCCGGCCGGCGGCAGCAGCGCACGGGCCCCGATCCAGGCCGAGGAGCGGTCCTGGTGGCCGTGGGGGATCGGCGCGGTCGCCTTCGCGGTCATGGTCGGCGTCCTCGTGCGATCGATGCGGCCACGGGACTGATGCGGCGGATTCTGGGCACCTCCCCACCGTGACCCGGCTTCGTCGTACCTCCCCGGACGAGCCGGGCTGGTCCCGACGCCGGGCCGGAAAGGGATTCGTCCATCTGGGGCTCGATGGCCGACCGCTGCCTGCCGAGGACGCCGCCCGGTGCAAGGCGCTGGTGATTCCGCCAGCATGGACCGAGGTGTGGATCTGCCCGCGCCCCAACGGACACCTGCAGGCGGTGGGCGTCGATGCCGCCGGGCGGCGGCAGTACCTCTACCACCCGGCCTGGGTCGAGCAGCGCGCCGCGGAGAAGCACGAGCGGGTGGTGGCTTTCGGACGCCGGCTGCCGCGTCTGCGCAAACGCGTGCTCGCCGATCTCGAGGCCGATGATCTCGGGCCACAGGCAACCTCGGCATTGGCGGTGCACCTGATCGACCTGGGCTGCTTCCGGATCGGCAACGACGTGTACGCCGAGGAGTACGGCTCGTTCGGGCTGACCACCCTCGAACGCCAACACGTGCACCGGTCGGGCGACAGCCTGGTCTTCGAGTTCGTCGGGAAGTCCGGGATCGAGCACCACGTCGAGATCGACGACCACGTCGCGGTCGAAGCGCTCGACAGACGTCGCCGTCGCCGCCGCAAGGATCCACGACTCCTCGACGTCAGTGGTAGTGACGTCAACCAATACCTGCGTGAGGCCAGCGGTCTGGATGTCAGCGCCAAGGACTTCCGCACCTGGCACGGCACGGTGCTGGCCGCGGCGGCGCTCGCAGAGGCACCCGGTCCGGACGCCACGAAGACCGCACGGAAGCGAGCGATCGTCAACGCGATGCGCGAGGTCTCGGAATTCCTCGGCAACACGCCGGCGCTCGCGCGGTCGGCGTACGTCGACCCGCGGGTGATCGACGCCTATGAGGAGGGGCGCACCATCCGGGTGCGTGCGGGTGCCACGCGGGAGCAACTCGAACGAGCCACCCTGCGGCTGCTGTCGGACCGGTAGGCGGCTGGAGCCAGGCCGTGATCGGTGGGTGGTGGTCGGTGGTCGGTGGCACGATCGGGCCCATGACGGAGCACGAGTTCACCGCCGAGCTGTGGCGCTGGCGGGCACGCGACGAGGAGGCCGGCGGCGCCTGGTTCTTCGTCAGCCTGCCGTTCGAGGTCTCCGACCAGATCGACGAAGCCGCGCCACGCAAGGGATTCGGCAGTGTCCGGGTCGAGGTCGCCATCGGGTCCAGCACCTGGCGCACGTCGGTGTTCCCCAGTGCGGAGGAGAAGACCTTCGTGCTGCCGGTGAAGAAGGCGGTCCGCACGGCCGAGAGCCTCGTCGAGGGTGGACCGTGCACGGTCAGGCTCCGTACGGTCGACTGATGGACATCGAGGTCGTCGAGGGCGACATCACCGTGCAGGAGGTCGACGCGGTCGTCAACGCCGCCAGCCGGCGGATGCGTGGAGGCGGTGGCGTGGACGGTGCGATCCACCGTGCCGGTGGGCCCGACGTCCTCGCCGACTGCGTACGACGCTTCCCTGACGGGCTGGCGACCGGCGACGCCGGCTGGACCACGGCCGGCCTGTCGCCGGCACGATGGGTCATCCACGTCGTCGGCCCCAACCGCAATGCCGGGGAGACCGACCGGTCGCTGTTGACGTCCTGTTATCGGCGCGCGCTGGAGGTCGCCGACGAGATCGGTGCTCGCTCGGTCGCGTTCCCACTGGTGAGTGCCGGGGTCTACGGCTGGCCCAAGGACGACGCCGTCGCCGCCGCGCTCGAGACGTTGCGGGCGGCGGTGACCGACGTCGAGGTCGCTCGGATGGTCGCCTTCGATCGACCGACGTACGACCTCATCGCCGGACGGCTGTAGCGCCGAGGACAACCGGGACTTCGTCCCGATTCCGCTGCACGACCGTCACCCGTCGTACCGGACCGCGTTGGTCAGGCAACCACCCGCACCGGAAGGAGACGACGATGTCGCTGGAGCTCACCACCGCAGCACTACTGATGGTCATCGCCCTTGTGTGCGCGGGTTTCGTGGCCCGCACGCGGGTCGGAGCGGTGTCGATGCCGGGCATGGGGCCAGACATCGACGAGTGGCGCTCCGCCGCGTTGCGGCACTTCCAGGAGCACCGTGACCTCGAACGGTCGGTCGCCGAGGCGCTGTCGATCCCCGGCGGGATCCGCGGCGAGGCGCGTACCGAGCTCTTCGTCGCGCTCGGCGGGAGCCGGGTCGACACCTACGCCTGAAGCGCCCCTACGACGTGATCGATCGACCGCGTCAGTGCTTCGACGTCCGTCGCGTCGACGGCGGGATACATGCCGATCCGCAACTGGTTGCGGCCGAGCTTGCGATAGGGCTCGGTGTCCACGATCCCGTTGGCACGCAGCACCTTCGCGATCTGCGCCGCATCGATCGACTCGTCGAAGTCGATGGTGCCGATGACCAGCGAACGGTCGGCGGGGTCGGCGACATAGGGAGTGGTGTACGACGTCCGCTCTGCCCAGCCGTAGAGCGCGTTCGCCGAAGCTGTGGTGCGCTCGACCATCCCGTCGAGGCCACCCTGGCCATTCATCCAGTCGAGCTGCTCGGCCATCAGGAACAGTGTCGCGACGGCGGGGGTGTTGTAGGTCTGGTTGAGGCGGCTGTTGTCGATGGCCGTCTTGAGGTCGAAGAACGGCGGGATGTAGCGGTCCGACGCCGCGATCCGCTCCGCGCGCTCGATCGCCGCCGGACTGAAGACGGCGAACCACAGACCGCCGTCCGAGGCGAAGCACTTCTGCGGCGCGAAGTAGTAGACGTCCGTCTCGGCGAGGTCGACCGGCAGACCGCCCGCACCGGAGGTGGCGTCGATCAGCACCAGCGCGCCGTCGGTTGCGGCGGGGCGGACGACGGGAGACATCACGGCCGTCGAGGTCTCGTTGTGCGCCCACGCATAGGCGTCGACGCCCTCCTCGGCCACGGCCACCGCCCGCGAACCCGGCGCAGCGTCGATGATCGACGGAGCGTCCAGCCACGGCGCGGCCTTCACCGACGAGGCGAACTTGCTCGAGAATTCGCCGAACGTCAGGTGCTGCGACTTCTTCTCGATCAGGCCGAACGCGGCGATGTCCCAGAACGCCGTCGCTCCGCCGTTGCCGAGGACGACCTCATAGCCCTCGGGCAGGCCGAACAGGTCGCCGAGGCCCTCCAACACGCGGCCGACCACGTTGCGCACCGGCGCCTGGCGGTGCGACGTACCCATCAGCTCGACACCGGTGGCAGCAAGCGCCGCGAGGTGGCCGGGCTGGATCTTCGAGGGGCCGGCGCCGAAGCGGCCGTCGGCAGGCAGGAGATCGGCGGGGATCTGGATGTCGGTCACGGGTCAACCTTCGCATCGTGGGCGAGTGGGACGCTGACGGCACTGTCAGATCTGCCCCCATTGTGACAGGCCGACGACGTCGATGTTGGATGAGTTTCGTGACGCAGCCGCCCCTCGACCTCCGCGCCGTCGGCTACCTGCACCCGGACGCGGTCGGGTTGGTGGCGCGGGTGCAGGAGGAGTACGTCGAGCGCTACGGATCGCCGGACGAGACTCCGGTGGATCCCGCTGTCTTCGACCCGCCCCTGGGATTGTTCCTGGTCGGGTACGACGGCGCCGGGATGCCTGTGGCGACGGGAGCCTGGCGTCGCTCGCCGGTCGCCGTTCTGGGAGGGACGAGCGCGGTCGAGGTGAAGCGGATGTACGTCGTACCCGAGGCGCGAGCACGCGGGCATGCCCGCGCCATGCTGGCCACCCTGGAGACGTCGGCCCGGGAAGCGGGCCACGACCTCGTCGTGCTCGAGACCGGTCTGCGTCAGCCCGAGGCCATCGAGCTCTATCGCAGCGCGGGCTACGAGGAGATCGACGGCTTCGGGTTCTACAAGGACGCGCCGCTGTCGCGGTGCTTCGGCAAACTGCTCAGCCGAGGCTGCGTCAACTGACGTCGCGACGGCGGACCAGGGCGATGCTGCCCACGACCGCGAGGACGAGATAGGCGCCGACGGTGATGGCGGCCCGTGGTCCCGGGACGGTGTCGAGGACGCCGGGCGTCTGATCACCGGATGACGGGTCGACGCCGATGACCGCGCCGATCAACGAGCCGGCGGCGGTTCCGGGCAGGACCTGCGTCAGCGCGTCGACCCAGCCGAGGAGCTGACCGACGCCACGCAGCAGGTTCTCCACCACCAGCGCCCAGACCAGGCCGAGGCCGACGGAGAGTGCCGGTCCGCGAGCGATCGTGCCGAGCAGGAAGCCGAGCAGGGCCCACATCTCCAGGACCAGGAAGCCGGCACCGAAGGCCTTGGCCGAGGAGCCGAAGGACGGCATCACGATCGAGTGCGACTCGCTCGTTGTGATCAGAAGCGACACCCCGAGGTCGAGCGCGAAGGTCACCACGAGCAGGCCGATCACGATCGTGGTCAACGCGGCCACCGAACCCAGCAGGGCCGGTGTTCGGCGTACCCCTTGCGCGAAGAGGGTCTTCCAGGTGCCCCAGCCATAGCCATTGCCGGCGACCAGCGCGCCCAGCACCATCAGCAGCGCGCCGCCGAACATCGGCATGCCCTGCAGGAACACGTTGGGGACGGCGTCCGGCAGCATCCGCGTCAACTGCTCCGCCTTGGTGCTGCCT
>JASLDK010000141.1 GCA_030145945.1 Nocardioides sp. | reverse complement strand
GCGGTGTGCTGCGTCATCGCGCCAAGCTCGTGCTCGCCGACCGCTTCGAACCTGAGGGCACCCTCGACCTGATCGAGGACGAGGCCTGCAGCGTCATCCCCGTGGCGCCGCCCGTCTTCGCTGCCTGGCAGGGCACGGACGCGCTCGCCGAACGGCTGGGTCCGGTGCGCCTGATGTTGTCCGGCTCTGCGCCCTTGGACGCCGAGGCGGTCGAGGCGTTCGGCGCCGTCGCGCAGGTCCCGATCCATCAGGGCTACGGCCTCACCGAGGCCTCGCCCGTCGTGACCAGCACCCTGCGCTCCGCCTCCGCCAAACCAGGATCCGTCGGTTCCGTCCTCGACGGCATCGACATCCGGCTGGTCGACGACGACGGGCTGCCGCTCGACGAGACCGCCTCCGACGACCCCGGCGAGATCCAGATCCGGGGCGACAACCTGTTCAGCGGCTACTGGCCCGACGGCGCCGACGCCCCGGCCGAGGACGGCTGGTGGTCCACCGGCGACGTCGGATTCCTCGATGCCGACGGCGACCTCTACCTCGTCGACCGGGTCAAGGAACTGATCCTCGTCTCCGGCTTCAACGTCTATCCGAGCGAGGTCGAGGCCGTGCTCGAGGACGTCGACGGCGTCCGGCAGGCGGCCGTGCTCGGCGTACCCGATCCGGCGACCGGGGAGGCGGTCGTGGCGTACGTCGTACCGAACCGGGCGGGGGCGGCCGCCGACCTCGTGGCGGCGGTGCGGGAACGAGCCGAGGAGCGGCTGGCGCCGTACAAGAGGCCGGAGCGGATCGAGGTCGTCGAGGCGCTGCCGAGGACGGTGACGGGCAAGATCCGCAAGGGCGTGCTCCGCGGCGCCGAGCGGCGCAAGGCGCTGGGGATCCTCGAATGACCTCCGGGGCGTCGACGCCGCGGGTGACGCTCTATGGTCGGCCCGGCTGCCACCTGTGCGACGACGCGCGCGAGGTGATCGCGGCCGTGTGCGCCGAGCTGGGGGAGTCGTTCGAGGAGATCTCGATCGATGACGACGCAGGTCTTGCCGACCGCTTCGCCAACGAGATCCCGGTGACCTTCGTCGACGGCAGGCAGCACGACTTCTGGCGGGTCAGCCCCGATCGCCTCCGCGCCGCGCTGCGTACCGCCTGACGGTCCCCCAGGGCTTCTGGGGCAACGGTGGCGCGTGGCGCCTACCACGACCCCTGTGCCGTACCTCATCCGGGGGCTTTCGTCCATTTTGTTCCCACGTTCACAAACTCCTACAGTGATCGCGTCGCACGGCTGATGCCCCTTCGTGCGGCTGGAAAGTAGAGCTGTGACCACACGGAGTTCGACGGATGCCGCCCGGGTCATCCCGGAGGCCACGGTCGCCCGCCTGCCCGTCTATCTGCGGGCGCTGACGGCGTTGGCCGACAGCGGGACCAGCACGTGCTCGAGCGAGGACCTCGCCGTCGCGGCCGGAGTCAACAGCGCCAAGCTCCGCAAGGACCTCTCCTACCTGGGCAGCTACGGCACCCGCGGTGTCGGGTACGACGTCGACTACCTGCGCTACCAGATCGCCCGTGAGATCGGCGTGACCCAGGACTGGCCCGTGGTCATCGTCGGGATCGGCAACCTCGGTCACGCACTGGCCAACTACTCCGGCTTCCGCAGCCGCGGATTCCGGGTCGTCGCGCTCCTCGACGCCGACGAGAACCGGGTCGGACAGACCGTGGCGGGCGTCGTCGTACGCCCCTTCGAGGACCTCGAGGAGATCGTCCGCGACCACGATGTCGCCATCGGCGTCATCGCCACGCCCGCGGTCGCTGCGCAGGACGTCGCGGACCGGATGGTCGCGATCGGCATCACCAGCATCCTCAACTTCGCGCCCGCCGTCGTCGCGGTGCCCGACGGCGTCGACGTCCGCAAGGTCGACCTGTCGATCGAGCTGCAGATCCTCGCCTATCACGAGCAGCGCAAGGCCAATGGCGGCCTCGACGCCTCCGTCGTCGAGGACGGAGGTGCTGCGTAGTGAGCGTCCTCGTCGTGGGCATCTCCCACAACTCCGCCCCCGTCTCCCTGCTCGAGCAGGTCGCGCTCGACCACGACGGCGTGCAGAAGCTGATCGCCGACGCCGCCAGTTGTGAGCACGTCTCCGAGGCGACGGTCATCGCCACCTGCAACCGGCTGGAGATCTACACCGAGGTCGACCGGTTCCACGGCAGCATCGAGCAGATCTCGCGGCTGCTCGTGGATCGTGCCGGTGAGAGCACCGAGGCGATGCTTCCGCACCTCTACGTCCACTACGACGACGGCGCGATCTCGCACCTCTTCCAGGTCGCCGCGGGACTGGACTCGATGGCGATCGGCGAGGGGCAGATCCTCGGCCAGACCCGCGAGGCGCTGCGCCGCGGTCAGGAGCTCGGCACCGTCGGCTCCTCGCTCAACCTGCTGTTCCAGCAGGCGCTGCGGGTCGGCAAACGCACCCGTGCCGAGACCGGCATCGAACAGGTCGCGCCCACCCTGGTCACCGCGGCGCTCGACGAGACCGCGAAGCTGATCGGCCCTGTCGAGGGCAAGCACGTCGTCATCATCGGGGCCGGAGCCATGGCGGGTCTCGCGACCGCGACCGTGAGCCGTCTGGACGCGGGACGCATCTCCATCGTCAACCGGTCGGTGGACCGGGCGGTCCGCCTGGCCGTCCAGTACGGCGGGGAGGCCGTGCGCCTCGCCGAGCTCGGTGCCGAGCTCGCCCGTGCCGACCTGGTGATCAGTTGCACCGGATCGTCACGGATCATCCTCGACCGGGCCGCCGTCGAGGAGGCCCGCGCCGGCAACGAACGGCCGCTGGCGCTGATCGATCTTGCCCTGCCCCACGACATTGCCCCCGACGTCGCCGAGATCGACGGCATCCACCTGATCGGCCTGGCCGACCTCGCCGAGCTGCTGCACGGCGGCGAGACCGGCCGCGAGGTGCAGGAGGTACGCCGGATCCACGGCGAGGAGGTGACCGCGTTCCTCGCCGCGCGTCGTCAGGCGAGCGTCACCCCGACGGTGGTCGCACTGCGTTCGATGGCCACCGCCGTCGTGGACGCGGAGATGACCCGGCTCGAGGCACGGCTTCCCGCCCTCGACGAAACCACCCGCGCGGAGCTGCGCAATACCGTGCGCCGCGTCGCCGACAAGCTGCTCCACGAGCCGACGGTGCGCGTCAAGGAGCTCGCCAACGAGCAGGGCGCGGTGTCCTATGCGGCCGCGCTGGCCGAGTTGTTCGCGCTCGACCCGGACGCGGTCGACGCGGTGACCCGGCCTCTTGGTTCCGTCGGGCCTGATGCTGGCGGCGTCGAAGCCAGCGGGGAGGGTGCGTCATGATCCGGATCGGCACCCGCCGCAGCCAGCTCGCCACCACACAGACCGGTCACGTCGCCGCGGCGATCGAGGAGCTCGGCGTCCAGACGTCGCTCGTCGAGATCCTCACCGACGGCGACCGCAGCCAGGCCACCGGCATCCCGCTGACCGGCGGCTCGTCGACCGGCGTCTTCGTCAGCGCGCTGCGTGATGCGCTGGTTGCCGGCGAGGTCGACATCGCCGTCCATTCGCTCAAGGACCTCCCGACCTATCCCACCGAAGGCATCACGCTCGCCGCGATCCCGGTCCGCGAGGACCCCCGCGATGCTGTCGTCGCCCGCGACGGACTCACCCTCGGCGAGCTGCCGGTGGGCAGCAAGGTCGCCACCGGTTCCCCCCGGCGGGTGGCGCAGATCGCGGCCCTCGGGCTGGGCGTCGATCTGGTCGGCGTACGAGGCAATGTGGACACCCGGATCGGCCGGATCAGCGAGGGTGTCTATGACGCCGTCGTCCTGGCCCGCGCCGGGCTGGCACGACTCGGCCGCACCGACGAGATCACCGAGGTGCTCGACCCGTTGCAGGTGCTGTCCGCTCCCGGGCAGGGCGCGCTGGCGATCGAGTGCCGCAGTGACGACACCGCCACCCTCGAGCTCCTGGCACGTCTCGACGACCCCTTCACCCGGGCTGCCGTCACGGCCGAACGCGCCCTCATGGCCACGCTCGAAGGAGGCTGTTCGGCCCCCATCGGCGCGCTCGCCGAGGTCGCCGAAGGTGATGACGGGCCCGAGTTGTGGTTGCGTGCAGTCGTGCTGTCCGAGGACGGCGTGCTCGCCGTACGACGCTCGGCCTCGACCGCACTCGGTGCCGACCCGGCCGGTTGGCCCGCCGACGCCGTCGAGCTCGGTGCCGACCTCGGTGCCGAGATGTTGGCCGACGGTGCCGACCAGCTGATGGCCACCCTGCGGGAGCAGTCCCGCACCCCCGAACCCTCCCCTCAACCATCCGCACGATCTGCAGAGGTGCACATCCCATGACGCGAGCCACGACAGCCAAGGCTGCTTCGACTCCCGCCGCCGCCCCGGTCCCCGCCGCCCAGCCGGGCTTCACGGCGTTCGTCGGCACCGGTCCCGGTGACCCCGACCTGTTGACAGTGCGGGCGGTGAGGCTGATCCAGGACGCCGATGTGATCATCACCGAGGACGAGGGTCACGCCGACCTCGTCGCGGTGGTGCGGGCCCGCGCCGAGCAGGTCGGCGACGAGCCGATCGCCGACCCGGAGATCATCGACGGCGGCTTCGGTGAGGACGGCCAGCCGCTCACCCACGCCGCGCGCGCCAAGGTGGTCGTCAAGCAGGCCAAGCGCGGCGTCCGCGTCGTCCGCCTCCTCGGTGGCGACCCGTTCCTCTACGCCTCGGGCCCCGAAGAGGCGCAGGCCGTCTCCAAGGCCAACCTCGCCTTCGAGGTCGTCCCCGGCGTCTCGTCGGTGTCGGCGGTCCCGGCCTACGCCGGCATCCCGCTGACCACCAAGGACCACCGCGAGGTCGCGGTCGTCACCTGCGGCGACAAGGTCGACTGGAGCCGGTACGCCGACGCGCCGACCCTCGTCCTGCTCTCCGCCGTGGGTCAGATCGGTGACATTGCCAAGCAGCTCATCGCGCTCGGACGCTCGGCCACCACGCCGGTCGCCGTGACCCGCGTCGGCACCACCACCGAGCAGCAGACCATCACCTCCACGTTGGAGCAGGTCGCTGCCGAGGTCCGCGCCGCCCGGATCGCGCCGCCCGCGATCATCGTGGTCGGCGCCGTCGTCGACCTGCGCGAGAAGCTGTCCTGGTTCGAGACCAAGCCGCTGTTCGGCTGGCGGGTGCTGGTGCCGCGCACCAAGGAGCAGTCGGCGTCGCTGTCCAACCGGATCCGCGAGTTCGGCGGTGTCCCGGAGGAGGTCCCGACCATCTCGGTCGAGCCGCCGCGCAACCCGCAGCAGATGGACAAGGCAGTGCGCGGTCTCGTCGAGGGCCGCTACGAGTGGATCGCGTTCACCTCGGTCAACGCGGTCAAGGCGGTCCGCGAGAAGTTCGAGGAGTACGGCCTCGACGCCCGTGCCTTCTCGGGCCTCAAGATCGCCGCCGTCGGCGACAAGACCGCCCAGGCGATCGCCGACTGGGGGCTGCGTGCCGACCTCGTCCCGTCCGGCGAGCAGTCCGCTGCCGGTCTGCTCGAGGACTGGCCGGAGTACGACGAGCAGCTGGACCCGATCAACCGGGTCTTCCTGCCGCGTGCCGACATCGCCACCGAGAACCTCGTCGCCGGTCTGATCGACCTCGGCTGGGAGTGCGACGACGTCACCGCCTACCGCACCGTCCGGGCCGCCCCGCCGCCGGCGCCGACCCGCGACGCGATCAAGACGGGCAAGTTCGACGCGGTGGTCTTCACCTCGTCGTCCACCGTGCGTAACCTGGTCGGCATCGCCGGCAAGCCGCACCCGTCGACGATCATCGCGGTGATCGGCCCCGCCACGGCCAAGACGGCGGAGGAGCACGGCCTGCGGGTCGACGTCCTCTCCCCGAAGCCGGACGTCGACGTCCTCGTCGAGGCCCTCGCCGGCTTCGGAGCGACCCGTCGTGCTGGGCTGATCGAGGCTGGCGAGCCGGTCACCAAGCCGAGCGACCGCAAGCCGTCGGCACGCCGCAAGAAGGCCTGACCCGGCAGAAACTGGCTCGAATTTCCTGCCGACCCGGCAGAAACTTGCACTTGTCCCTGCAAGTTTCTGCCGGGTCGGTGCAATTTGTCCGCACGTTTCTGCCGGGTCGGCGCATTGCGGGCGTTAGTTTCTGCCGGGTCGGTGCAACCTGAGGGTGTGGTCACTGCGTTGAGTCCGGCATGGAGCGGACAAGCTGATGCGTGAGCGGGACGAGACCGAGTTCGTCGCGTTCGCGCAGGGCGCGCGGGACCGGCTGCGGCGTACGGCGTACCTGATGTGCGGCGACTGGGACCGTGCGGCCGACCACGTCCAGGAGGCGCTGATCCGGGTGTACGTCGCGTGGCCGCGGCTGACCCGGGCCGGGCGGGAGTATGCGTATGCCCGCAAGGCGTTGGCCAGCGTCGTGCTCGACCATGCCCGACGCAGGTCCAGCACGGAGATCGCCGTCGAGGCGGACCCCCTGCTGCCGGCGGGGATCGACGTGGCCGAGCAGGTCAGTGGCCGCCAGGTCCTGCTGCAGGTGATGGCCGAGCTGCCGCCACGGCAACGGGCCTGCGTGGTGCTGCGCTACTTCGACGACCTCAGCGTCGCCGACACGGCGAAGGCGCTGGGCTGCAGCGAGGGCACCGTCAAGAGCCAGACCGCGCGTGCGCTGGACCGGCTCCGCTCCGTGTTCGAGGACTCGTCGCTCGGCGAGCTGACGTTGGGAGCAGGGACATGGTGAACGAGATGCGTGAATTGCTGCAGGATGCGGCCGCCACGATGCCGGGGGACGACATCGACCTCGCCGAGGTGGTGCGAACCGGTCGCCGTCGGGTACGCCGGCGTCGCACTGCCGTCGGTGGCGGGATCGCCGTGATGGCCGTGGGAGCGGTGGCGGCCGGCGCGCTGGTCACCGGACCCGACGGTCTCAAGGGCGACAATTCGGCTGCGGCCGGCGTACCCCGCCCGGACGGGCCGGTGCTCCGCCTCGCCGACGCGGCGCCGGCGCGGGAGGGCGTCGACTACGACGTGCTCCTGAAGCACACCAACAAGTCCCTCAATGCCCGCAACGGGCAGTACTTCAGCGGCGTCACCGACGACGGCCTGCTCTTCCTCCAGGACGGTCCGCACGGGATCAAGAACCGGATCCGCTATGCGCTCGTCGATCCGGCGACGGGCGCCAAGGACTGGCTGCCGCAGCTCGACGAGCGCGAGCAGACCGGGCCGGTCGCCCTCGGCGCGGACCGGTTGGTGCTGACGTCGTACTCCTTCGACCAGACCGCGGATCTCGCCGACTCCGACCTGCGCGGCACCTTGGTGGCGCACGTCTACGATCGTGCGACCCGCACCTGGTCGACCCGCACGTGGACCGGGCTGCCCGAGGTGAACACCTCTCGACAGCCGGTGCTCGGACCGGATGGCCGTCTCTACGTCGGCATCCCCGCCACGCAGGGCAGTCCGCCGCCGGGCGGCTGGCCGATCGGGCCGGACGGGGAGGCGGACGACGCGAACGCCGAGGGCGACACGTACGACCTGTGGTCGGCGTCGCTCACGGACCCCGCCGACGTCCGCGACGAGCACCTGCGGGTGGGCTCGGTCGCGTTCACCGACGAGGTGATGGTGTGGTCGGCGCGGACCAACGGCAAGAACGACCGGATCCACGTCCGCGACCTCGCCACCGGGAAGGAGCACGACTTCGACCCGAAGTCCGGCAAGCGGTGCAACCTGCTCGGGTTCGGTGTCACGGGTGAGCGGATCATGCTCAGCCAGTACTGCGGCACCTACGACGACGGGCGTGACGACCGGGTCCAGGTCCTCGACCTGGACGGCACCACGGTCACGACCATCCAGGGCGACGGGATCATGGGGATGGAGAGGGGCGGACTCGTCCAGGTGTCCTCCTACGCCGCGAAGTCCGAGGGCACCTACGTCTACGAGCCGACAACCGGCCGCTTCCTGCAGGCGACCGACAAGACGGCGATGTTCAACAACGGCGGCGGCCCGGTGGCCGAGGGCGACCTGGTGTGGAGCACGCCCTACGGCGAGGCCCAGGGGCCGGCCGACTCCCAGGACCCGGACGTCCCCGCCATGGACAAGGGAGCGACCGACTGGCTCGTGCGCTGGCACTCCTGAGACCGGAGAGCCGCCGCGGGAACAGTGATGCGCTGCGGCCTCACCCGGTGAGGCCGCAGCACATCACCACGTGCGGGACAATGGCGCGGTGAGAGAGATCCAGCGCCCCGTCATCCGCTCCCGCCGCCTGCGTACGACGGCGGCGATGCGCGACCTGGTGGCAGAGACCACGCTGCGTCCGAGCCAGCTGATCCTGCCCGTTTTCGTCCGTGAGGGTGCGAGCGCGCCGGTCCCGATCAGCTCGATGCCCGGCGTGGTCCAGCACTCTCGCGACTCGCTGCGGAAGGCGGCGGTCGAGGCGGCCGAGGCAGGGTTGCGGGGGATCATGCTGTTCGGCGTACCCGAGAGCAAGGACGCCGTCGGCTCCGGCGCCACCGACCCCGACGGGATCCTCAACGTCGCGCTCGCGGATGTCGCTGCAGAGGTGGGCGACGCACTGGTCGTGATGGGCGACCTGTGCCTCGACGAGTTCACCGACCACGGCCACTGCGGCGTCCTCGACGCGCAGGGGAGGGTCGACAACGACGCCACCTTGACCCGGTACGCCGAGATGGCAGTCGTGCAGGCCGATGCCGGGGCCGCGCTGGTCGGCCCCAGCGGCATGATGGATGGCCAGGTCGCCGTCATCCGGGCGGCGCTCGACGCCGCCGGACACCTCGACACCGGGATCCTCGCCTACTCGGCGAAGTACGCCTCTGCCTTCTACGGCCCCTTCCGGGAGGCCGTGGACAGTTCGCTCCAGGGCGACCGGCGCACCTACCAGCAGGACGGCCGCAACGCGCGTGAGGGTGTGCGGGAGGTGCTGCTCGACATCGATGAGGGCGCCGACATCGTGATGGTGAAGCCCGCGCTGGCCTACCTCGACGTGCTGCGTCAGGTCGCCGACATCGCCCACGAGGTGGGGGTCCCCACCGCGGCCTACAACATCTCGGGGGAGTACTCCATGGTGGAGGCCGCCGCCGCCCGCGGCTGGATCGACCGGCAGCCCGCGATTCTCGAGACACTCACCTCGATCCGCCGTGCCGGCGCGGACATGATCCTCACCTACTGGGCCACCGAAGCCGCCGCCTGGCTGCGGTGAGCGCAGCCGGCGGCGCCGTCGCGGCAGCTGCCGAAAACGTACGCGGCCCCGGACCTTGGGGGGAGGTAGGTCCGGGGCCGCGCAGGTCGTGCGTGGTGGTTACGGCTTGAGGCCGTAGCTGAGCAGGCAGTTGAGCAGGTCGAGCGACTGCGTCAGCTTCGGGTACTTCGCCTGGCAGGCCTTGGCTGCGTCCTGCTTGGTGAGCAGGCCGAGGACGCCGCTGATCAGGTTGGAGGTCACCGCGCCGACACCGCTGTCGACGCCGTCAACGATCTCCGGAAGGGCCGGGATGTTGGGCAGTCCGGGCACCGACGGGGTCTTGCTCCCACCGTTGTTGTTGCCGCCCTTGCCGCCGCCGGTGTTGCCGCCGTCGGTGCCGTTGCCGGCCTCCACGGGCGGCGGAGCCGGGACGTTGGTGTCGGTGGTGGTGCCGTTGGAGCTGCCGCCCTTGACGCCGCTGGTCTTGATGCTGCCGGGGCCGCGAACGTCGAAGCTCGGCGGCTCGGGGACGATGTAGCCGGCGGCGGTCGAGTTGTTCGGGACCGAGGTGAAGTCGCCCTCGAGGTAGGCGTTCATGATCTTGAGGACCAGGTCGACGTAGGCGTCGCTGTGGTTGTAGCGGTAGACCGCGGCCCGCTGGCCGGCGACGGTCGAGAGGTCGCCGTCACCCGAGCAGAGGTAGACCGCGGCAGCGAGGGCCGCGTCGTCGATGTCCTGCGGGTTGCGGGCGCCGTCGTCGTCGGCGTCCACGCCGACGATCTGCCAGGTCGACGGAATGAACTGCATCGGCCCGACCGCGCGGTCCCACTGCGTGTCGTTGTCGTAGACGCCGGCGTCGGTGTCCGAGATGGCCTTGGTGCCGTTCTGGCCGTCGAGCGCGGGCCCGTAGATGCCCGGGGTGGCGATGCCGTCGTTGTTGAGCACGTTGCCGCCGAAGCGGCCGTGGTTGGACTCGACGCGACCGATCGCACCGATCAGCTGCCAGGTGATGTTGCAGGACTCGTCAGCGGAGTTGATGACGGTCTCGGCGCGTTGGTAGGCCGCGAGTGCCGCGGCCGGGATCGCGTTGGTCGACGCTGCGGAGACGATGCCGGCCTCGTTGCCGTCCGCGAGCCCCTCCAGGCTTGCGGTGTCGGTCAGACTGGCGGGGTCCTCGATCGACTCGGTCGGGACGCTGGTCCCGTCGGTGACCTGACCCGGCGCCGGCGCTGCCTGGACCGGCGACGTGATGCCGCCGATGCCCGCGACCTGCGCGGTCCATGCTGCCGACAGCAGAGCGAGCGGAATGATGGTGGCGACGCGCTGCAGCCGCCCCAGACGCTTCCTCGACATGTCTTACTCTCTCCCCTGGCCACGAGTGGCCCGATCTTCGTGGGTCGCTCCCTCAGCACCCACCTGTGCCGAGTCAACGAATCGTGACACACCCGCGTTACGGGTGTCACATGATCCCGCGCACAAATGGTCGAACGTGCTATGTGCATACCTCCAACGAGGCAGTGCCCCGTCTGCCCGGATGACGGCCGATTGGGGTCCATCGGCGATGATGGCGCCGTGTCCGCACCACTGACCCCGAAGCCCACCGCGAGCTCCGAGGCACTGTTCTCCCGGGCTCGCGCCGTGACCCCCGGTGGCGTCAACTCCCCGGTCCGCGCGTTCAACGCCGTCGGCGGCACCCCCCGCTTCATCCGGTCCGCCTCCGGGCCGTGGCTGACCGACGTCGACGGCAACGAGTACGTCGACCTGATCTGCTCGTGGGGCCCGATGCTGCTCGGCCACGCCCACCCGGCCGTGGTCGAGGCGGTCCAGACCGCGATCACCCGCGGGTCGTCGTACGGCACTCCGACGGAGGGCGAGGTCGCCCTCGTCGAGGCCATCGTCGAGCGCACCCCGGTCGAGCGGCTTCGGCTGGTGTCCTCCGGCACCGAGGCGACCATGTCGGCGATCCGGCTCGCTCGCGGCTTCACCGGCCGCGACGTGGTCGTGAAGTTCGCCGGGTGCTACCACGGTCACGTCGACTCGCTGCTCGCCGCGGCGGGCTCGGGCCTGACCACCTTCTCCATCCCGGGGACGCCGGGGGTGCCGGCCAGCTCCACCGAGCTGACCCTCGTGCTGCCCTACAACGACCGGGACGCGGTGACGGCGGCGTTCGCCGAGCACGGCGACCGGATCGCCTGCCTGATCACCGAGGCCGCGCCCGGCAACATGGGCGTCGTCCCTCCCGCGCCCGGGTTCAACCAGTTCCTCGCCGAGACCTGCCGAGCCAACGGCGCGCTGTTCATCAGCGACGAGGTGATGACCGGCTTCCGCGTGACCCGGGCCGGTCAATGGGGCATCGACGGTGCGGTCGAGGGCTGGCAGCCCGATCTGGTGACCTTCGGCAAGGTGATGGGTGGCGGATTCCCCGCCGCGGCGTTCGGCGGTCGCGCCGACGTCATGGCCCACCTCGCGCCGGAGGGGCCCGTCTACCAGGCCGGCACCCTGTCCGGGAATCCCGTCGCCACCGCCGCGGGTCTCGCCACCCTGACCGCCGCCACCGACGAGGTCTATGCCCAC
>JASLDK010000179.1 GCA_030145945.1 Nocardioides sp. | reverse complement strand
ACGATCCGTCTCGTCTCGTCAGGCGGTAGGGTCTGTGCTGTGAGCACCCCCGAATCCGTTCGTGACGACGCCCCTCCCCGCCGGCGTAGCGAGCGCGCCCGGCTGGCCATCCTGCGGGCAGCCAACGAGCTGCTTCACGAGAACGGGCTCGACCAGTTCAGCATCGAGGGCGTTGCTGCCCGCGCCGGAGTAGGCAAGCAGACGATCTACCGGTGGTGGCCCAGCCGCGCGATCCTGGTCGCAGATGCCCTGCTCGACCGAGACGACCTGGCGCCCGCTTCCCCGGCCGACACTGGGGACGTCGTTGCTGACATCAGCGCCTGGGCAGGAGACCTAGCCGCTGCGCTCGGCTCGACACGCGGCACGGCCACACTTCGCATGCTTACCGCAGCCGCAACGGAAAGCGTCGAGACATCGCGAAGGCTGCACGAGAAGTTCAGCGGACCGATCCAGGAAGGCGCGGTCACCCGGCTCGCCTGCGCCGCCGACCTGGCGGCGACTCCTGACGAACGACGCACCACTATCGATGCCATCATCGGCCTGATCGTGTTCCGTGTCCTGGCTCACCAAGACGTCAGTGCAACCGAGGTCGCTGGGCTGGCTCGATCCCTGCTCGCTGTTCTAGGAGCAGACGGTCCACCTCCGCGCTGACGGCGAGGGGGCAGACGACGACCCCCAAGAGCGGGAGCCAGCAATAGCCAGCACCCAGACCGCCCTCGTCACCGGCGCCTCGTCCGGCATCGGCGAAGCCACCGCACTCGAACTCGCCGCAGCCGGCTACACGGTGTTACGCCGCCGCGCGCCGGGTCGAGCAGATGGAACACCTCTAGGCCTCAGATATCCGCCCGATCGCATGGACGTTACGGATGACGCCAGCCTGATTGCCGGCGTCGAGACGATCATCGCCGAGCCGGGCCGCATCGACGTCCTGGTCAACAATGCCGGCTGCGGCTCGTACGGCGCTCTGGAGGACGTCCCATGGAGGAGGCGCCTACCAGTTCGACGTCAACGTCTTCGGTGCCGCCAGGCTCACCCAGCTCGTCCTGCCCCACATGCGAGCCCAGTGGGCCGGCAAGATCGTCAACATCACCTCGATGGGCGGCAAGATCCACACCCCGCTCGGCGCGTGGTACCACGCCACCAAGTTCGCACTGGAGGCCCTCAGCGACTGCCTGCGCACCGAGCTCAAGCCCTTCGGCATCGACGTCATCATCATCGAGCCGGGCGGCATCAAGACTGAGTGGTCGGGGATCGCCGCAGAGAAGGTCCGAGCAGTCTCCTCGGACGGGCCCTACGCACCCCAGGGCAACGCCGTCGCCAACTCGCTCACCTCCGGGGCCAATCACAAGCGCTCGTCGCCGCCGGAGCTCATCGGCCGCACGATCCGCAAGGCCGTCCAGGCTCGCAAGCCCAAGACCTGGTACGCCGTCGGCTTCGGTGCCAAGCCCATGATCTTCATGCACGACGTCCTGCCGGACCGAACCTTCGACGCGATGATGCGCCGCGTGGTCGGAGTTCCATCGAACTGACCCGCGTCCCTGACGGGACGGGAACGCTTGCCGCAGAGGCTGATCTCCGACGGGGTCGAGCAGTTCGACCAAGTAGCCCTAGATTCGGCAGCCCTCCATCTACCTTCCGGATTCAGTCGGCTTGGAGAGGAGTCGATCGGTTACAGTCGGAGTTGTTCGAGACAGCGAACACCGCACTGTTGAGCGCGATTCGGCTGTTTCCCGCAACGTTCGGTAGCAACACGAAGGCCTCCGAGTTAGTCCAGAGGTCGCAGGTTCAAATCCTGCCCCCGCTACGAATTTCAGGCGTGGAACCTACGGGTTCCACGCCTGAAAGGTTTGTGGGACTTGATCACATGTCCACTTAGGGCCGGGTTTCCCGGACAACCTGACCGGGGGCGGTCGAAGTGCACCCGCGGGTGACCTACACCGCGACGCCCTCCGGAACCGACCGGGGAGCGGGCCCGGACGGCGGGTGGCTATGCCGGTCCGACATGACCCACCTCATGACGATGACCGCCGCCCACGCCCTCGACCGGATCGCCGACTGGCAGACCGCCCTACGTGCCGAGAACAAGAGCCTGGGCACGATCTTCACCTACTCCGACGGCGCCACCCGGTACCTGCGCTGGTGCGCCGAGGCTGACCTCCTCCCGATGAGCCGAGCTGCGCTCAACTTCTGGATCGCCGGACTGCTCGATGCCGGATCCTCGCCCGGCACTGCCCGCATCCGCCAACTCGCCGTACGCCGCTTCGCGTCCTGGCTCACCGCCGGCGGCGAGATCGCCGCCGACCCGTTCCCCGGCGTCAAGGCGCCGCGTTACGAGCCGCCGCTGGTCGAGCCGCTCACAGACGCCGAGCTCCGAGCGCTCATCGCCACCTGCGCCGTCCCAGACAACCCCACCACCTGGAAGTCCCGACCTGAGCACGCGCTCAACGACCGCCGCGACGAGGCCATCATCCGGCTCATGTTCGAGACCGCCATCCGGTCCGGAGAGCTCGTCGACCTACGACTCGACGACCTCGACCTGATCGGACGGCTGATCACGATCCGTCGCGGCAAGGGCGGACGCGGCCGAGTCATCCCCGTCGGCCAGGCCACCACCGAGGCGCTACTCGCGTACCTCGACCACCGCGAGCAGCACCCGCTGGCCGCTAGCCCCGACCTGTGGCTCGGCAACCGCGGCCAGCAGTTCGGCCGCGAAGGACTCAGCCGGGCTCTACGCCGTCGCGCCGCGCGCGCCGGAGTACAAGGCTTCCGGCCCCACCGGCTCCGGCATACCGCTGCCCACCGATGGCTCGCGGCCGGCGGCTCGGAATCCGGCCTGATGGCCATCGCTGGATGGACCCGCAGCGACATGCTGGTCCGCTACACCCGCGCCCGCGCCTCCGAACGTGCTGCCGCCGAGGCCCGCCGTCTCGACCTGGGCAACCTCTGATCGGGCTACCCGGGAGGTCGGTCCGCGACCTACCCTTCGACGCGACCGGTCAGGTGGCCGAGGGGGCCGATGCGGCCTGGGGCGAGGCGTGCCCATAGGTCGAGGGCGTGCGCGTCCGGGCCGGCGATGACCCGAGCACGGTCCTTCTCGATCGCGTCCACGACGCGGCGGGCGAGCCTGGTCGGTGACCGCATTCCGAGGGAGGCGAACCGTGAACGGCCCATGTCGGCGAGCTTGGCTCGCTGGCTTCCGCGTGCGCCCTCGGTGATGCCGGTTCTATGGGCGCCCGGGAAGACGGTGGTGAGGCCGATGTTGGTGGCGACGAGTTCTGCGCGGAGGGCTTCGGAAAAGGAGCGGACCGCGCCCTTGGTAAGTGCGTAGATGGCATTGTGGGGCAGGCCCATCAGGCCGACCATGCTGGAGACGTTCACGATGTGCGCCTCGTCCTGTTCTCGCAGTACAGGCAGGAACGCGTGGCACCCGTGGAGCACACCCCATACGTTGATGTCGACGATCCAGTGGAGGTCCGCGAGAGTTTCCTTCTCGAACGCGCCGGCTGAGGTGACCCCGGCGTTGTTGATCAGGATGTGACAGGCCCCATGCGCGTCAAGGACCTCGCCGGGAAGTGCCTGCATCCGCTCGACCCCCGCGACGTCGGCCACGTGGGTCGAGACGCTGGGTCCGATGGCCCGTACGAGTCGAGCGGTCTCCTCGATGCCCTCGGGGCGGACATCGACCGCGGCGATCGTGGCTCCGCGTCGGGCGAGTTCGAGGGCAAGCTCGCGGCCGATACCGCTGCCCGCCCCCGTGATGACAGCGACACGGTCTTGCAAGGTACGCATAAGGGGTCTCTCTTCAGTTCGTTCCGGGGTGGGTGCGGCGGCCGCTCGTCGGAGTGGCGCGTCGCAGGGAGCGGGGCGGTTCAGCTGATCTGGAGGGCCTCGACGCAACGGGTCCGGGTGTCGCCGATCTTGTCGGAGGTGGCGGCGGCCTTGGTCATGCACAGGTTGCAGTGGTTGCAGGAACCGCGGGTGGTCTCGCCGGCTTGCATCCGGTTGATCAGGTCGGGTTCGCGCAGCAGTGCGCGTCCGAGGGCGACGAACTCGAAACCTTCGGCCATGGCGCGGTCCATGGTTGCTTTGTCGTTGATGCCGCCGAGCATGATCAGCGGCATCGAGACGGCTTCACGGAACGCCAGGGCCTTGTCGCGGAGGAACGCTTCCTCGAACGGGTACGACTTGAAGAACCGCTTGCCGACCGGGGACTTCAGACCCACCCTCAGGGCTGGTGGCATCGTCTCCGCGAACTCGTTGAGGGGCACGTTGCCGCGGAAGAGATACATCGGATTCAGCAGGGAGCTTCCGGCGCTCAGTTCGAGTGCGTCCAGGGTGTTGTCGGCCTCGAGCATCTGGGCGAACTCGACGCTTTCGGGCATCGAGAACCCGACCGGGGAGCCGTCGGTCATCCCGATCTTCGCGGTGACAGCGACCGCGTCACCCACCTCCTCGCGGACCGCACGGGCGACCTGGCGGGCAAACCGGGACCGGTTTTCCAGCGACCCGTTCCAGCGGTCCTTGCGCCGGTTCTGGCCCTGGGCGAGGAACGACGACAGCAGGTAGCTGTGGGCCATGTGGATCTCGAGGACGTCGAAACCAGAGTCGGCCATGATCCGTGCGGTGCGGGCGTAGTCCTTCGTGATCCGGGTGATGTCTGCCTCGGAGCAGGACCGGATCATCTGCATGCTCATCGGCGAGGGCATCCGGGAGGCAGCGAGAGCGTGCACCCCGTTGGAACGGCCGTTGGCGACCGGTCCGGCGTGGCCGAGCTGGCCCGCGATCTTGGCTCCGGTCTCATGGATCGCTTCGGTCAGTCGCGCCAGTCCAGGGGCGGCCTGGTCGTTGACGACGATGACCTCCCGGTGAGTCCTGCCTTCGGGTGCCACCGCCAAGTACGCCACGGTCGTCAGTCCGACGCCGCCTTGGGCCGGAGCGAGGTGGTAGTCGATCAGCTCGTCGGTCACGAGGCCCTCGGGGGTGCGGCCTTCGAAGGTCGCAGCCTTGATGGTGCGGTTACGAAGTTGCACAGGTCCGAGCGTCGCGGGAGCGAAAACGTCAGGCGTCATGCGCAGAGAGTAGCACCAAACGAGACGGTCCGTCTCGTCTCGTGGAAGGTAGGGTCTTCCCTGTGAGCACCCCAGCCTCAGCACCTGCGCCCGCTTCCGATGACGACCGACCGCGGCGGCGCAGCGAGCGCGCCCGACTGGCCATCCTGCGCGCTGCCAACGAACTGCTTCACGAGAACGGGCTCGACCAGTTCAGCATCGAGGGCGTTGCCGCCCGTGCCGGAGTCGGCAAGCAGACGATCTACCGGTGGTGGCCGAACCGCGCGGCCCTGGCGGCCGATGCACTGCTCGATCGTGATGACCTCGTACCTACGTCGCCGAACGACACCGGAGACGCTCTTGCCGACCTCGGCGAGTGGGCCGGCGAACTGGCCGTGGCGATGGGGTCACCCCGTGGCGCATCGACCATGAGGATGCTCACCGCTGCGGCGACCGAGAACGAGGAGATCTCGCGCCGTTTGCACGACAAGTTCAGCGGGCCCCTTCAGGAGCAGGCGATGGCTCGCCTCGGCTCAGCTCCTGATCTGACGGCGACCTTCGAGGAGCGCCGCGCCGCTGTCGACGCCATCATCGGCTTCATCCTGTTCCGCGTCCTGGCCCATCAGGAAGTGGGCCGAGCCGGCACCGCTGACCTCGTTCGCGCTCTCGCGGTGGGGTTGCGCGGTTCGGCGGAAGGCTGACCGCTCACGTAAGAAGTCGGGCGGCGCGGGTACTCCGAACGCTCAGAGTTCTGAGGGAAGGCCGTGCAGGTAGAGCGCAGGCAGGTCAGTGGCTTGCGTCAAGGCTGAGACCACGCCGGGACTGGCATGGCGGAAAACGTCGGGATAGTCCCGCTCTCCGAGCTCGGCCCGCACCGGCCAAGCGAGCTGTTCGGTGTCGAGACTGAACTGTGCGTCAACGCCGGCCTTGTTCCCTCGGGGATCTTGGCGATGCCATGAGCCTTCCAGGTGGATGGCGACGAGACCGTGGAGCATGAAGGTCGTCTCGTCGTCGGTCAACAGCTGGTAGCAAAGCCCGGTGGGAATGCCTTCGGCCCGCAGAAGTGCCGCCAGCAGGTGCGCCTTGGCGTAGCAGAGGCCGGTGCCCTGTTCGAGAGCATCCGAAGCGCGCAGGGTCACGCGAGGGTCCTGGGCATCCCACGAGTGGGTTATCTCGTCGCGTACATACTCGAATGCCGCCCTCGCGAAGTCGACGTCGCGAGGATGAGCAGCGCGTAGCTGCTGGGCCAGGTTGCGAATGGACGGATCTTCGTGATTGACGATGTCATCCGCACCGAGATAGTCGCCCGGATTGCTCGCGACCAGTTCCATGGGCCCTAGGAAACCATCTGCGCTGCCTCAGAGCAGGCCCAGGTACTTCCCGGAGCCGGTGTATGGGTTGACCGGGATGCAGGGGACGGGCTTGGCGTCTGCTGGTGCAAGTGCGTTGACGACGAAACGCCAGGTCCGTTCGCTGAAGCCGATGGAGAGGTGCTCGGACTTGTCCAGGGCGCAGCCGTCCTGCAGTGGTGGCGAGGTTCACCGCGCGCAAGTGCTGTCCCGGCTGCGCCGACTCATCGGCGGCTACCTCGCCCTGGGCTGAGGTGGCGAGTGGCGGTTAACCGCGTGCCCGGAATCGACCAGGGTCCACTTTGGGTCCAGATTGAGCTGCTCCGGATCCGTATCTGACGGGTATCCTGTGACTGGAAGCAATCCGGTTTCCCGCTCAAAACAAGGGAATCCCGTAGCAACCGTCCTGACTCCGTAGCTGTCGCAGGTGGCCCGATCTCGTCCAGAGGTCGCAGGTTCAAATCCTGCCCCCGCTACCAAAAGATCGAGGTCAGACATCGTCTGGCCTCGATCTGCTTTTGGAGGTCGCCATGGCGATCTATCAAGAACCCAACGCATTGCCCGGCGGCGCCGGGCGCAAGGTCCGGTCGTTGCCGGATCGCCCTGCGCACCTCGGTGTCATGGACATCAACGAGCTGGGGCTGGAGCCCCTGATCGGCGTCGAGGAGCTCGCGGGCTATCTCGGCGTTCCCATCCAGACGATCTACGACTGGCGGTGCGCTGGTACGGCGCCGCGAGCCTTCAAGTTCGGCAAGCGACTCAAGTTCGCCGTGCCGGATGTTGTCGAGTGGCTGAACGAGCACTATGAGCGTGCTGCTCACGTCGAAGGAGTACGACGTGGCTAGGCCGCGCCTGCCGATCGGCACGCTCGGCGCCATCACCGTGCTGACGCTGGATGACGGTCGGGTTGAGGTGCGCACCCGCTGTCGCGACGGTGATGGGAAGACGCGGCAGGTGTCGGCGGGAGCCGCGAGGCAGTCAGAGGTCAATCTCCTGGCCTGCCAGCACCGTGAGCGGTGAAGTCTCCGGCGTACTCGTCTGCCTGGATGTTGGCTCCCATCGCTGCGAGTAGCGCGACCTGCTCCAGTGAAAGGCACCAACCCATCGCGCCGTATTCACCTTCCGGATCATCGAAATATCGCACCATCATCAGACCGGCGCCGACGTCGCCACGCGAGGTGAGGGTGCGAACGTGGCTGGCCACAGGTTCAATGCGGCTGAGGACGTCTGTGATTTGTTCGTCGATTCGACCGTGCCGCTCACACACGAGTTCCCAGCTGTGCTCGACAGGGACCACCCGCGGTTCGGTCTGTCGGCTGCCGCGTACCGCCCTGCGGTCGGGCTGGATTCCGAGAAGTGCCGTGATCTCGTCGGCCGTAACGATGTCGCTCGCGATCCAGAAGTAGCAGTACTGCTGGACCTTCCATGGGTCATCAAGCATGGCTCGGCGCCGCCTCTTCCGTGTTTTCGTTAAGCCGCCCTTGGCCGCGCATGAGGGCGAGATCATCGGCCGCAAGCGGCTGGATCCCTCGCCGGCCATCCGTTCGCGGCGGTCCCCTCCAGATTCATGCCACCCGTCGACTCGAGGGTGGTCAGCATCGCACCGTGAACAGTTTCGATGCGCTCAACCTCCTCAGGCAAGTATGCGGAGTTCGAGCGCTAGCCACCGGGAATCTGGTCATCAACCCAATCGAAGAACAGGTTGAAGTGCTGGGGGACGACGATCTGCTGGAGATCGCCGCGAAGTCCGCGTTGGCGACCATCTGCATGCGCTCAGCCCTGGCTCGTCACAACTTGATCGACGACATCCCGGCGGAATACGACATCGCGATCCCGCGGGGCGCCTGGGCGCCGGCGACGAGCGCGCCCGTCAGATGGCGGCACTTCGACAACGAGACGTTCGAGCTTGGTCGCGAGCTGCTGCCCCTCGATGACGACCATGCGATAGGCATCTACTCCGCTGAGCGGAGCATCATCGACGCGTTCCGCCTGCGGCACATCGACGGAGCCGAATTGGCGAACGACGCGCTCAAGCGGTGGCTTCGCGCCGGCGGCCAGCCGTCCGAGCTGCTCAAAATGGCGCGGTCGTTCCCGCGCGCAGGGGGCACGATCCGCAAGACGTTGGAGATCCTGCTGTGAGCCGCGTGTCTCGTGGGCACCCCGGCCGGCGACGCGTACTTGGATCTGAGAAACCGTGCGCAACGCGACGGGCGGCCGACCCAGGAGTTGCTGCAGCTCTACGTCCTTGAGGCGTTCCTCGGTCGGCTGGCGGCCAGCGAGTTGCGAGACCAGTTCGTGCTGAAGGGCGGTGTCTTGCTCGCTGCCTTCGACTCACGTCGGCCGACTCGGGACGTCGACCTTGCTGGCCTTGGACTCGCGAACGACGCCGACACCGTGCTGGGTCTGGTGACGTCCATCGTCTCGGTCGCGCCCGCCGATGATGATGGCGTCGACTTCCTCCCCGGCACCGCGGGGCGCTGAGGTCATCCGTGAGGAGGACGAGTACTCCGGCGTTCGCGTCAGCATGGATGCGCAGCTGGCGTCCGCGAGCCTTCCGTTCCATGTCGACGTCAACGTCGGCGATCCGATCTGGCCGGCGCCGAGCACGGTCGAGGTGCCGCGCCGCCGCGGCGGCGAGCCGATCGTCCTGGCGGGCTACCCGATCCATATGGTCCACGCCGAGAAGATCGTGACTGCCGTCCAGCGCGGCGTCGCCAACACTCGGTGGCGCGACTTCGGCGATATCTACACGCTCTCGCGTCGTCACCCGATTGCGGCAAGTGATCTTCGCGAGGCGATCGACGCCGTCGCGGCTCACCCGCGGTGCGCAGCTTTCGCCGCTGGCCCAAATCCTCGATGGCTACGCCGACCTTGGCCAGGCGCGGTGGATAGCTTGGCGTCGGCGCAGCAACTCCGATCGCCTTCCCGAATTGTTGAACGAGGTAGTCGATTCCGTCGTGAGCTTCGCTGATCCCGCTACGTCCGCCAAACGCGATGTCGTCCGATGGGATCCCGTAGGTGGACGATGGGTCTAGCGCAACGGTGACCGCCAATGCGCCGGAACCGGGTTCCATTCTCAGCCGTCGCGCGGCTGGTCTCGCTGTCGCTTCTTGAACTCCTCGAGTTGGACGGTCCACCGCGCGTCGACGTCGGCGGGACGCTGATGCCCGCACTCAATCAGTGCTCCAGACTCATCGCGAACCTCGGCGTACGCGTCCCCATCGTTGACCCAACAAGAGAGGTTCTCAATCCCCGCGGCCCGATCACTCTCACTCATCCAGAAGTCGATCTGGAACGGGGTCTTCGAGCCTTCGTAGTCGGTGTTGACGGTGAAGCGCTCCATAGGCCGCAGCCAACGGTCTTCTCCCAGTGGCTCGAGCCAGAGCGCGAGCCAGCCGTCCGTGCTGTTGTGTATGTCGATCGAAGCCACGATGGAACGCTACGCCTGGACGCCTGCTCTACCTCAGCTCGTCAACGAGGTCCGTCCACCCCTTGACGACCGTTGGCAACGGCCAGCGTGGGTCTGTCTCTTGGCGGTAGGTCAGGTGGATGAGCGCCCACTCCGAGGTCAGGGGCAGCCAGAAGATCACGTCGTTGAGGTGGCGCCGTACGGCGACGGCCTGAACCGAGATGTCGACCAAGACGTGCTCTGGAGCAAGCTCCCGGGCCAGCTCGTGCTCAAGCTCCGCACCATCAGGAGTTCCGTGCACGCTCCGCCACTCGCCGGGGAGTTCCCCCAGATCATGTGACGGCAGCATGTCGCGATCCTGCCACGAGACGGGCACCGTCGATCCACCACATTGAGCCCGAGGTGACTTGGAGAGCGCCGGTCCGTGCGGCACCATGGAACAGTCGCAAGACAACCGTTTGCCCACGTCAACCCGGCTATCCGGTGGTGACCACGATCGACGGAAGCTGGCGGAGATCGGACCAGATCCGCCCAGAGGCCGCAGGTTCAAATCCTGCCCCCCGCTGCTCGTTTCAGGCCCGGGATTCAGCGTGGATCCCGGGCCTGAACCTTGAGAGGTTGCTCGCTCCTCCGCCCGTGGTTGGTGACCTCAGCTCGAGCAGGCCAGATAGCGCGCCGTGACGGTGCGCCGCTTCCCCTTCTTGAGGGTGGCCGTCGCGGTGATCACGGCCGCGCGGTCGTCGGGGAGTGGCAGGGTGATCGCACGGCCCCGGGTGAGGCTCTTGCCCTTGAACCGGGCGGCGCTGCGCCCGTCGACATCGAGCTTCACCGAGCGCACCTTGTGCAGTCGCTTGGACGTCGTGAGAGTCGCCGTCGCGCTGTGGGTCGCGCAGGTGCGCGCGTCCGGCAGGGCGACGTACGTCGATCCGGTTCCTGTCGGTCCGGACTGCCGGGCGCCGGGCGTGGTGAAGGTGACCGAGGCGGAGCCGGAGACCGACGTACGCGGGAAGCCGGTGCGGCCGCCCTTCTGGGCCGCGACGTCGACCGAGACGGTGTAGTCGCCGGGCGGCAGGTAGTACGTCGACCCCGAACTGCCGTCGAGACCGGTGCCGTACTCCTCCTGGTAGACGGTCTCGCCGTCGGTGGACAGATAGATCTCCGAGTACGCCGGGCCCTTGCGGGTCTGTGCCAGCGTCACCCACATCGGACTCGTGAGGGTGAATGGGACGTCGGTGTGCGCGCGGGCGTGGCCGATCACCTTGCAGGTCTGGGTGTCCTTGGTGGCTCTCGCCTCGATCGAGCCGGCGTAGGTCATGGTCAGCGATGCCGGAAGTCCCGCGGTGCTGGTGAGGGTGGTGCGTGCCGCGAGCCGCGCCGACGCGAAGATCGTGTCGGCGTCGTCGGCCTTGGCGGTGATCGACCCGGACACCTCGACGTTGCTGGTCACGACCGGCCCGTTCTCGACGAGCGGTGTCGTCGGCAGCGCGACCGGCGGCGGGTCGTCGCTGACGCACGGCCCGTCCCAGACACCGACGTACGACGAGGGCTGCACGTTCGCCGGACCGAAGGCCGACGTCGGTGCGGCCGCCGCGACGGCGGTGCTGGAGGTGGGGGCGACCGCGGTGAGCGCGGTACCGGAGAGCAGAAGGGCGAGGCGGGCGGCAGGGGAGAGGGGGAACATGGCGGTCAGCCTGCTGCGCTCACGGTGGGCGAGGAAGGGACAACAGTCCCGTCCGCTGTCCCTTCCCGACCGGGACCTCGCCACCACGGCGCCGTCACCAGGACCGCGATCGCGGTGCCCGCGGCGGTGAGAGCGGCGCCCTCGCCGAGGAACCAGTCGGTCGAGGAGCCCTTGACCGTCAGGAGGTCGCCGACGAAGTAGATGCACGCGTTCATGCCGGCGTGCAGCACCAGGACCGGCCAGATGCTCCGGCTCTGCAACCGCAGCCAGACCAGGGGCCAGGCCATCGTCGCGGTCTGGATGAGGAACATCGGTACGGCGTACCAGGTGGGGATTCCGTCCGGCACTGCTCCGGGCACGAGCAGCATGAGGGGGACGTGCGCCAGGCACCACGCGACGCCGTATGTCAGGGCGATGGTGGTGCGTCCGGCCAGCTCGGACATCCGGACCACCAGCCACGAGCTCCAGCCGAGCTGCTCGCCGATCGCCAACGCGATCCACGGGATCAGGCCGGGAAGAACGGCGACGACGATGGCGATCGGTGCGGGCAGGCCGCCGAAGGAGTCCTCGAGATCGGTGACGTCGAAGCCGGCGATGTCGGTGAGCCAGGCCGGGACATAGGCGAGGAGTGCCGCGAGGACCGGCACCAACCAGGCCACCGCGATCAATCGGAGCCGAGCGCGACGGAAACCCCAGTCGGGCCCGATGCCACTGGCCAGCCAGGCGACGAGCATCGAGACGGTCGGGACGAAGGCGCCGCCGAACAGCGCCAGTTGGCCCGCGACCGGTACGTCGTCGAGGTGGCGGATGTCGGCGCCGTTGGCGCGGGCCACCAGCACCAGACCGAAGGTGACGACGACCTCGGTGAGGGCGAAGGCGGCGAGGCCGCGGCGGATCCGTGCGGCGCGTTCGGGCGTCGTCGCGAGGGTGGTCGCGGGAGGTGTCGGGGACGGGGGAGAGTCGGGTGTGGTTGTCATGGCTCAACCTCAGCGGCCGAAGGAGTCCCGGCGCATGGGCCCGGGGTCATCGGGCTGTCACTGCGCGACACGGCGCAGGTCGGGACTCCAGTCCCTATCTTGTGACGGACGCCTCCGCCACCATGTCCTCGTGCCCCGTTCCTCCGCCCTCCTCTGGCTGGTCCCCGGCGCCGTCCTGGCGCTGGTGGTCGCCGGAGCCGCGATGGCATGGCACGCCGCGGCGCCCGATCCCGGCTACCTCGTCCTCGACGCGGCCGTGGGCGTCAGCTGCGCGAGCGTCGGTGGCCTGGTCCTGTCCCGACTCCCGCGTCAACCGATCGGCTGGCTCTTCTGTGTGGCCGGCCTCGGCCTCGCCTTGCAGGCGGCCGTGGGCGGGTACGCCGTCGCAGCCCACGCGGGTGGTTGGCCACTCGCCGATGCCGCCTTCTGGGTGACGAACTGGGTGTTCCTCCTCGGACTGGCCCCAGCGCTCCAGCTCCTCCTGCTGCTGCCCGACGGACGACTGCCGTCACCCGCGTGGCGCCCGGTGCTCGCGGTCGAGCTCGCGCTCCATGCGGTGCTCACCGTGGTGCTGATGCTGCGCGACGAGGCCTGGGCGTGGGGTGTCGTCGTCCCCAACCCGGTCGGGCATCTGTCCACCGACGAGGTGGTCGGTCCCTTGTTCGGCATCGTCATGGTCACCAGCGTGATCGCCGGCGCCGCGGCACTCGCATGGCGGCTGCGTGGACAGCGCGCGGAGGCCGAGCGACGACAGATGTATCCGCTCATCGGCGCCGGGCTGGCCATCGCCGTCGCCGTCGTCGCCGACACGGCACTGCCCGCCGGATCACCCGTCGGCCTGTGGCTTGTCGCGCTCGCGCTGACGACACTGCCCGTGGCGGTCGCATTCGCGGTGTTCCGCTATCGGCTGTTCGAGATCGAGGTGGTCGTCCGCCGCACCCTCGTCCACGTCGTGGCGTCCGCGCTGCTCGTCGGTGTCTACGCCGGCGTGGTCGCGGTCGTCGACGCTCCGATCCTCGGCGCTGCCGTGGTGGCGGTCGCCTTCGCGCCGGTCCGCGACCGGGTGCAACGGGCGCTGGCGCGGCTGCTGTTCGGTGACCGGGCCGACCCGGCGACGGCGCTGTCGCTGCTGGGCCGTCGGCTCGAGGACGCCTCCGAGACGCCGTTGCACGACGCCGCGCGCACGGTCGCCACCACGTTGCGATTGCCCGCGGCGACCGTGCTCGACGCAGCAGGCCGGGCGCTGTCGACCCACGGAAACGTGCCGACCGACGGGCTCACCGTGCCGCTAGTCGCGGCCGGCCGGATCGAAGGAGAAATGCGGGTGGCCCGGCGCTCGCCCGACGAGCAGCTGTCCGCCGCCGACGAGGCGGTCCTCAGCGAGCTGGCCCGCCCGCTGGCGCTGGCCCTCGCGACAGCACGTCTCGACGCCGAGGTACGACGCTCCCGTGCGCTCATCGTCTCTGCCCGCGAGGAGGAGCGCCGTCGGCTCCGCCGCGAGCTGCACGACGGTCTCGGCCCCGGACTGGCGGCGATCGGCATGGAGCTCGACCTCGCCATCGCACTGGCCGGTGAGCGTGACGACGTCGGCGTCCGCGCCACCACGCGCGCCCGCGAGGTCGCCGGCTCGCTCATCGTCGACGTCCGCCGCATCGTCCACGAGCTGCGACCGGCGGCACTCGATGAGCTCGGCCTGATCGGCGCGCTCGAAGACCTGGCACTCACGCCGGGAGCCGGGCCACGGATCCGGGTGGAGGCGACGACGCTGCCCGACCTGCCGGCGGCCGTGGAGGTGGCGGCGTACCGGATCGCGCAGGAGGCGCTCACCAACGCCGTGCGCCACTCGGGCGCGGCGGCGGTGAGCATCGCGGTCAGCGTGGCCGACGGATGGCTGCGGGTGCAGGTCAGGGACGACGGGCACGGGCTGCCGACACCGCTCGTCGAGGGCGTCGGCTCGGCAAGCATGCGCGAACGTGCAGCCGAGGTGGGCGGCCGGTTCTGGCGCGGGCCGGCATCGGGGAGTGGCACGATCGTGCGAGCCGAGCTGCCATGGGGGGAGCCACGATGACGTCACCGACGGCGGGTACGGCGGGACCGGAGTCTCCGGACGCCCCGTTGAAGGTGGTCCTCGTCGACGACCACCCGATGGTCCGCGAGGGCCTGCGCGCGGTCCTCGAGCATCTCGGCGGCGCAGCGGTGGTGGGTGAGGCGAGTGATGGCGAGGAGGCGATCCGCGTCGTCACCACCACTCGCCCCGACGTCGTCGTCATGGACCTGACCATGCCCGGCCTGTCCGGCATCGAGGCCACCCGCCGGCTGGTGGACCGCGACCCGCAGCTCGGGGTCCTGGTGCTCACGATGAGCGAGGACGACGCATCGGTCTTCGCTGCGCTGCGGGCCGGCGCCCGCGGCTACGTCCTCAAGGGCGCCACGGGCACCGAGCTCGTCACCGCGGTCACGAGCGTCGCACGTGGAGAAGCTGTCTACGGCGCGGCCGTGGCGGGCCGGATCCGACGGTTCCTCATCGAGGGACTCGAGGGGGCACCGGCCGAGGCCGGCCCGTTCCCCGAGCTGACCGCCCGCGAGCGGGAGATCCTCGATCTGCTCGCGGACGGCCACGCCAACGCCGACATCGCACGCCGGCTCTTCCTCAGTCCGAAGACGGTCCGCAACATCGTCAGCTCGATCTACGCGAAGCTGCAGGTCGCCGACCGTGCTCAGGCCGTCGTCCGGGCCCGCCAGGCAGGCATGGGGAGTCCGTAGTTCTGGATCCGTGGATGGCCGCCTACCTCAGGCGTCGGCGCCCGCGGTGAGAGCAACGCGAGCCAGGCTATCCAGGACCAGCTGTCCCGCACGTTCGCCCGACGCGGCGGCATCGGCGAGGGAGGGCATGTCGAGCTGGTAGTCGCCGGCGAGGTGCACGGGCCCCAGGTTCTGCTTCAGCGTCTCCAGGGACGCTCGTCCGCCCGGTCCCCAGAAGGGCACGACTCGGGGGTGGCGGCGCAGAATGCCGGGCTCGACCTTGCCCTCGAGCTCGGGGTACATGTCGAGCAGGTCCGCGGTGAAGCGGCCAACGATCTCCTCGTCGCTGAGCTCGAAGAGCCGGTCCGCCTCGGCGCCGCCGGCGAAGCAGGCGAGTGCGCCGCCCGGCTTGCGGACCTCGCCGCGGCGTACGGCGGCCGCGTGGTTGAAGACCGCCTGGAAGGACCGGCCGGGGGTCGAGACGGCGAGGTAGTCGTCCCACTGCTGGGGCTTACCGTCCTCGTGGGTGAAGAAGCCGACCACGACGTACCGGCCGTAGTGGATGTCGCTGAAGGCTTTTCGGTACGCCGCCGGCAGTCCGGGCATGATCGCCGGTGCGATGTCGGCCGGCACCGCCACGATCGCGCGGTCGGCCCTGATCCGGACCGGGCCGTCGGCTGCCTGGTAGTCCACGACGACGCCGTCGTCGGTCCACTGCACGGAGGACACCGGAGAGCTGAGCCGGATCCGATCGCCCAGGTCCGCGGCCAGGATGTCGGTCAGGGTCTGGTTGCCGCCCTCGGGCAGCGTCAGGTTGGGCACCTTCTCGGGGTCGGTGAGCAGGATGCCCATCGAGAAGACGAACTGCCGTGCCGCTGTCTCCTCGGGCTCGCAGCCCATCCACTGTCCGGACCAGGAGCGGACCATCTCGTGGGTGAGCTGGGAGCTGACGCCACGGAGCACGAAGTCGGCGCGGCGGTCGTCCAGCTTGGCGCGCACGCGGTTGGCCCAGCGGTTGTTCTCGCTCATCTCGAGGAAGGGCACGTTGGCCAGGATCCGGGATCCGACCACGGCGAGGCCGAACCTGTCGCGCCACGTCATCTTCGACTTGAACATCAGGGCGAAGGGGTTGGAGGTGTCGACCTGTTTCCCGCCGATGTTGAGAGCGACGGACTTTCCCTCCAGCGTGCCCAGGGGGACCTGATGGCGGTGGAGGGCGTCGATCAGGGGACCGGTGCCCTCGGTGAACTGGGTGCCGACGTTGATCCAGTAGTCGCCCTTGCGGACGGTGTCGACCCGGCCGCCGGCGCGGTCGGAGGCCTCCAGGACGACGACGTCGCGCTCAGCAAGGGTGGTCGCGGCCATCAGGCCGGCCATCCCGGCGCCGATCACGACGACCTCGTGGATCTCCTCGCGGATCTCGTCGGTGGGTGCGGTGGTCATGGTGCTCAGCTCGCCTTCGTGGTCGTGGTCGTGGCGGTTCGGTCGAGGGCGGTCGAGACGGAGGCCACGAGACGCTCGGTCCCCTTTCGACAGCTCGGGCTGACCGCGGTGTAGGACAGATAGCCGTGGACCAGGCCGGGTTCGCGGTCAACCTGGGCCGGTACGCCGGCCTCGAGGAGCGCCGTCGCGTACGCGAGCCCGTCGTCGTGGAGCGGGTCGAAACCGGCGAGGTTGACGATCGCGGGCGGAAGTCCGTCCAGCGATGCTGCCCGGAAGGGGGACACCAGGGGGTTTCCGGCGTCGGTGCCGTCGGGGAGGTAGTTGTCCACGAACCACCCGATCTGCTTGGCCGACAGGGCGGGGGAGGTCGCGAACTCGTCCTGCGAGGGCCGGTGATCGACGAGGTCGGTGACCGGTTGGATGAGCACCTGCAGCATCGGCTGCACCGCCTCGCCCCGGACCTGCTGGGAAAGGACTGCGGCGATGTTGCCGCCCGCACTCTCCCCGGCGACGACGATGCGATGGGGATCGACGCCCCACGAGGGGGCTTGCTGGACTGCGTAGCGCCAGGCGGCGAGTGCGTCGTCCTGCGCGGCCGGGAACGGATGCTCCGGGGCGAGGCGATATTCGACCGAGAGCACGTCGGCGCCGGTGCCGTGCGCCAGCATGCGCGCGGGGGCGGTGTAGCTGGCCCGGCTGCCGATGACGAAGCCGCCGCCGTGGAAGAACAGGATCAATCCGCGTTCGGGGGTGCCCGTGCTGTAGCGGGTGGCGAGCAGGCCGTCACTGATCTCGACCTCCTCTTCGACCGAGCAGGCGGGGATGCGCGAGGCGAAGAGGGCCAGGTCGCGCTCGGTGGTCTCGCGCGCCTCGACGGGAGGCAGGTCGCTGTAGTCGGGACCGGCCTCGCCGAGCTTCATGAGGAGGGCGACGTCGGGTGCCATGGTCTCGCCGGCCGTGTTGGTCGCGGGCCGTGCCAGCATCCGCTGGATGCCGGCGGGCAGACGGCTCAGGAAGACGAGGAGTCCGCGTTGGAATCGCTGGCTGATCGTGAAGGTCTGCGCACTCGTGGGGGTGGTCATGACGCCACCTCGACACTGGTCAGGTGCGGGACAGCGGCGACGGCGCGCTGCGAGAACTTGATGTCCTCGTGGATCAGGAGGCCCTTGAAGAGGCGGTTGTCCCTGACGAAGGTGGTGTGCATCTGCCACGGCAGTGAGGTGCACTGGCGGGGGAGCACGGCCTGGCCGCGCTGCATGTAGCCGGCCGACAGGTCGAAGAGTGCTTCGGTCTCCATGCCTTCCGGTGCGGTGGGAAGCGCCGTGTCGTAGCCCTTGCTGTCCATCTCGCGGATGACGGTGGAGACGAGCCGCGTGACGTTGCGGATGCGCAGCGTCCAGGTCGCCTTGGTGAAGCCGAGCATCATGCCCCAGTTGGGTACGCCGGAGATCAGGGCGCCGCGGTAGAGGACCGAGTCGGTCATCTCCACCGGTGTGCCGTCCACGGTCGGCTTGATGCCTCCCAGCATCTGCATGACGAGGCCGGTGGCGGTGACGATGACGTCGGCCTCGAGCGTCCGCCCGGAGGTCAGGAGGATCCCGTTCTCGGTGAACCGGTCGATCTGGTCGGTCACGACGTCGGCGCTGCCCTCGCGGATCACGGCGAAGAAGTCGCCGTCCGGGGTGGCGCACAGGCGCTGGTCCCAGGGGCTGTACGGCGGGGCGAAGTGGGTGTCGACCTCGTATCCGTCGGGGAGCTCCTTGGCCGTCATCTTGCGCAGCGTCTTGCGACCGAAGTTGGGGAACCTGCACATCACGGTGACCAGGAAGTGGTCGCGCCAGATGTTCTTGAGGCGGGTCAGGGCATATCCGCGCTCGACTCCGAAGATCTTCATGAATGCCTGGGCGGCCTTGTCGACCCGCGGGATCGACGCGACGTAGCTCGGGGTGCGCTGCAGCATGGTGACGTGGGCGGCTGCGCCCTCACCGGTCAGCATGGCGGGCAGCATCGTCACGGCGGTCGCGCCGCTGCCGATGATGACCACGCGCTTGCCGCTGTGGTCGTAGTCCTTGGGCCAGTGCTGCGGGTGGAGGATGTCGCCGCGGAAGTCGTCGCGACCCTCGAAGTGCGGCTCGTAGCCGGCCTTGTAGTCGTAGTAGCCGGTGCTGCTGAACACGTACCTGGTCTTCACGGTCTTCTGCGTCTCGAGGCCGGCCTCGTCGGTCATCGTGACCTGCAGGGTCCAGAGCGCTTCGTCGCTGGACCAGTCGGCAGCGGTCACCCGGTGTCGCAGGCGCAGGATCTCGTCCAGCCCGTATTCGGCGACGGTCTCGCCCATGTAGTCACGGATCAGACCGCCCTCGGCGATCGCGTCCTCGTGCAGCCACGGCTTGAACTCGTAGCCGTAGTGGTGGACGGCATCGTCGGAGCGCACGCCGGGATAGCGGAACAGGTCCCATGTGCCGCCGATCGCGTCGCGACCCTCGAGCAGGAGGACCTGCTTGTCGGGGAAGTCGTCGATGAAGTACTTGGCGGCGCCGATGCCGGAGAGCCCGGCACCGATGACGACGATGTCGGCGTACTCGACCGCCTGGCTCGTGTGATGAACGTCGTGGAGGGTCATGTGGAACTCCGAATGCTCGGGCGACAAACTTAGTCACGTGTTTTGGTCGTATGACTAAGTATGTGGCGCGCATCACGACGCCGTCAAGGGTCGCCGGCGAACTTGTCGACAGGGCGGTACGCCGAGGCACGCCGACGCCACGCCGACGCTCCTGTTGAAGCCGCGCCGATGCCCGCGACGATGCCCGCGCCGACGCCCACGCCGACGTTGGTGGTGATGCCGCCCTACGGGGCGGAGCTCAGCTGTGCTCGACGCGCAGCTGTCGGATCTGCGGTTCCCACTCCATGCGCGGGAAACCGCTCGGCTCG
>JASLDK010000014.1 GCA_030145945.1 Nocardioides sp. | reverse complement strand
GGACCTGTGTGTAGGCGACGGAGGGCTCGTCGTTGACCTCCACCGCCTCGGCGAGGGCGAGGTTGGCGGCGGACTCGGCGGCGGTCACCTGGCCGGACCAGAGCAGCGCCGTCGCGAGGACCATGCGGGCTCTTCTCAGCGTGACGATCGGCTCGCTCTCGAACATGGCCGCTTCGACCGCGCCCTCGGCGAGGGCAACCGCCCGTCCCGCTTGCCCCTGGGCCACGGTGGTCAGGACGAGTGCCAGCGACAGAGCGAGCCCGGTCGTGGAACTGCGCGGGTCCTCCCGGCCCGACTCCGGCGGTGCACACGCGGCGAGCACCGCTGCGGCCGCGTCGGTCTGCTCGAGATTGGTGATGGTGATCGCCCGCAGGTAGGCCAGTTGGTCGGCGATCTCCGGACGCTCGTCGACGACCTCCTCCAGCACGCGCAGTGCCTCGGCGTCGCCGACGCGCCGTCGTGCGTAGCCGCTGGCGAGCGCGAGCACGATGCTCACCGTGCGAGAGACGGCGCCGGGTTCGGCCCGGTCGGCGACTCGAGCAGCTTCGAGCAGCCGGATCGAGGTCTCGTTGTCACCGACGGTCCAGGACGCATAGCCCTGCAGGAGGAGCAGGTCGGGATCGGGACCGCCCGCGGCGATGGCTGCCGCCGCGAACCGGACGACGGTCGGGTGGTCCTGCGCGAGTGCGGCGAGGTGGGCGGCCCGGGCGAGGGCGGCGGCGTCCCCGGGGAGACCGGCGTCCAGGTTCCAGACGGCGATCCGCAGTTCGTGGGCGGCGCCCGAGGAGAGTGCGGCGGTCGCTCGCGCCTGCTCGACGAGGATCCCGATCCGCTCCAGGCGCGACATTGAGGCGCGGACGACCTCGCCGTACTGGGGATGGGCGAGGGTGAGCCAGACCATGCCGTCGTTCTCGCGCAGCGCGATGACCCCGGATCGTTCGAGGTGCACCGCGTGCGTGATGTCGCCCTCACCCAGCGCTTCGCTCAGGGTGAGGGTGTGGCACACGGCCAGGCGTCGTACCAGGTGGTCGTCAGCCGCGCTCAGCTGCGCGAACCGGGTGCGGATCAGGTCGTGCAGGGCCGGCGTGCCCTGGGGAGAGCCGGTCAGCTGCCAGATCCCGTCGCGCAGCATCAGGTCACCGGTCTCGTAGGAGCCCGCGGCGAGCTCACGCAGGATCAGGGGGTTCCCCTGGGACGCGTCGTGGAGTTGGCTGACCGCGCGGTGCGCGACGGGGCCGTCGAGCACGGCCTCCAACAGATGCGTGCATTCCTGGACGGCGAGGGGCGGCACGTCCAGGCGTACGCCGGTGCCGCTGGTCCACAGCGAGAGGACCGTCTCGGGGATCGGCTCGCCGTCGCGCAGTGTTGCCGTGAGCCTCACGGCGTCCGCCGCGAGCAGTTGGGCGATGAGGGCCAGGGAGAGTCGGTCGAGGAATCCGAGGTCGTCGACGACGAGCAGGATGGGCCGACCGGCCGCCTCCTGGGCCAGCACGCGCCGGATCGGATCGAACAGTGCGTCGGGGCGTCGGGCCACGGCCATCAGGTCGAGTGCCTGTGCCGGGAGAACTGGAAGGAGGGCTCCGAGCGGGATCGTCGACAGCGCACTGTCCGCTGCGATGCGCAGGACGAGCCAACCCGCCTCCTCCGCCTCCTCCGCTGCCTCGAGTGCCAGCCGGGACTTGCCGATCCCGGACGGCCCGCACACCAACAGTGCCCGGGCCGTCGATGACTGGTATGCCGTTCGCGCCGCTGCCAACTGGGCTGTTCGACCGGTGAACGGCCAGCGGCCACGCAGATGGCTGCCGCCCGCCGGCGATGCCGGTTCGCTCGCCTGGGACCGGGCGGACGGTGGGAGCGGGGGATGCATGATGGGTCAGCCTGACAGAGTCCGGGCGCTCGGGGTCCCGGAGCGTGCGATCGCCCCCGGAAATGGGTCGGATCTGAGTGGCGAGGAACCCAGAGCTGAGTAGGTGCTCCTCATGCGGGCCGGGTGTGAACGCCCCGAGGATTCAGTCATGCAGAACTTCGTGCTGCCCCGAGTGCGCCGCGCCCGCATTGCCGCGTGGGTGGTCCTTGCCGTCGGGGGTCTGCTTCTCGGTCTTGTGCCGGCGCCCGCGCGTGCGGCAACGGCGCCGACCGCGGTCGACGATCACTACGAGATGACCACCGGGACCGTTCTGACCGTCAGCAGGCCGGGTCTGCTCACGAACGATGTCGCGCCGCAGCCCGATTCGTTGTTGTGGATCAACACGCACACCGATCCGGCGCAGGGCACGCTGGCCTGGAACGGCCAGTATGCGAACGGTGACTACTGGAGCGGCGTCGACGGCCGATTCAGCTACGAGCCGCCCGCCGGTTTCGTGGGCGTGGTGACCTTCACCTACTCACCCCGGGACTACGCCACCAACCTGCAGGGCGGTACGGCGACGGTGAGCATCGACGTCAAGCCGGTGGGTCAGCCGGTCACCCTGCTCCCCGAGGTGGCCGACGACGACTACAAGTACGCCTACAACACGCCGCTCTACATCGCGGCTCCCGGCATCCTCGGCAACGACAGTCTCCACGGAACCGTGACGAGCCTGTCGGTCGACAAGCTGCCGAGCCTGCCGATGAACCTGACGCTGAACCCCGACGGCTCCTTCCTGTTCTCCACCGTCAGCAGCGGCGCCACGCTGTGGTTCGACTACAAGCTCTGTACGCCGGCCGGGTGCGGCCTCGGACACGTGACGATCCGTCAGACCCTGTCCGGCGAGCAGCCGTCCGGGCCGAGCACGCCGCCGGTGGGCGCCAACGCGGCGCCGACGGCAGGCAAGGACAGCTACGCAGCGGTCGCTGGCGCGAAGACCGTCATCCCGGCTCCGGGCCTGCTGGCGAACGACACCGACCCCGACGGCGACCCCTTGGTCGTGAAGTCGGTCGGCACGCCCCAGGGCGCGACCGAGAACGGCAAGGTCGACGCGTGGAGCGCGAACGGCAGCGTCACCTACACGCCCAACGTCGGCTTCCACGGCAAGGACCAGCTGACCTACGTCCTCAGCGACGGATCGCACGACGTGGCCGGCGCGATCGAGTTCACCGTCACCGAACCGGCGGGCTATGCCCCGACCGCGGTGGATGACGAGGCGTCGATCCGCAGCGGCTCGGTGCTGCGACTGCCGCTCGGCGGTGTACTCGCCAACGACACGGACTATGACGGCGACCCCCTCACCGTGATCGGCCACACCGGTCCGGCCCACGGGACGGCGACGGTCGCACCCACCGGCGCTGTGACGTACACGCCGGCCGCAGGCTTCGTCGGGCCAGACCACATCGGTTACACGGTGAGCGACGGTGCCCGAACCGCAACCGGCACCCTGACGATCGACGTGACGGCGGCGAACGCGCCGCTCGGTCCGATCGCGCTCGGCAACCGCTACCGCACGCCCCCGCACGTCCTGGCCGGTGACCAGCTGACCGTGCCGGCTCCGGGCCTGCTCGGCAACGACCACAGCCGCAGTGGCTCCCCGTTGAAGGTCACCACGAAGACCGCGAACGACCACGGCAGCGTGGTCATCCAGCCGGACGGGTCGTTCACCTACCTGCCGTTCACGGGCTTCAGCGGCACCGCGCGCTTCGACTACACGGTCAGCGACGGCATCAGCACGTCGACCGGGCACGTCGCGATCCTCGTCGGCGGCCAGCCGGTGCCGCCCGACCCCGCACCCGCCGCCTTCGACGCCGCGCCCGCGCCCGTCGTGACAGGTGTCGCGCAGTTCGGCGGCACCCTGACGGCAACGCCGGGCAGCTGGGCTCCACAGCCCGACAGCACGACCTACCAGTGGCTGCGCGACGGCAAGGTCATCCTCGGCGAGACCGGGACGACGTACAGACCGAGGGCGGCAGACGTGGACGCGTCGATCTCCATTCGCGTCACTGGCGAGGCGTGGGGCCTCGCCAGCACGCAGCGCGTCTCTGCCGCCCTCACGATCGCCCCCGCCCACTTCGCCGGAGCCCCGGCGCCCCGGGCTACCGGGGTCGCGAAGAAGGGCCGCCGGCTCATGGCCGTGCTCGGCTCCTGGGCACCCGGGCCCGAGGGGACGACGACCTACCAGTGGCTGCGCAACGGCAAGGTGATCCGGGGAGCCACCGGGGCGACGTACCGGCTGAAGGCGAAGGACCGCGGCAGACGGATCAGCGTGCGTGTCACCGTCTCCCGGCCGGGATACGCGAGCGTCGTCGCGACCTCGCCTGCCCGACGGCCCCGGTGAGGACCCCGGAGCAAACCGGGGCAAACCGGAGCACGGGCGCTGACGCCGCGGTGCTGTTGACTGTCACACCATGAGCGTGACGGGACTTCTGCTGGCGGCAGGCGCGGGGCGTCGGATGGGCATGCCCAAGGCGCTCGTGCGCGACGCCGACGGGACGCCGTGGCTGACACGGTCGGTGCAGGTGCTGCTCGACGGTGGATGTGCCGACGTCCTGGTGGTGCTGGGTGCGGGTGCCCACGAGGCGGCTCCGCTGCTCGAGGGTCTCACCGACGTGCGGACGGGGATCTCCGAGGACTGGGGATCCGGGATGGGCGCCTCGCTCGGCACCGGCCTCGTCGCCCTCGATGACGCTGCCAGCGATGCCGTTCTGGTGCATCTCGTCGACCTGCCCGACGTCACGTCGGCTGTTGTCGAACGGGTCCTGGCGACAGCGAGTGCGGGTGGGGCAGTGCTCGCACGGGCGGCGTACGACGCAAAGCCGGGCCATCCGGTCCTGATCGGTCGCGACCACTGGGCCGGGGTGGTCGAGAGCGCCGCAGGTGATCAGGGCGCCCGCGCGTATCTGGCCGACCACGACGTCGTACTCGTCGAATGTGGCGATCTCGCTTCCGGGCAGGACGTCGACAGCCGCTGAGATCGGCAACTGTTGCCAACCTCGCGCCAACGACGGCCGCCTAACCTTGCTGCATGGACACCCGGGTCGCGGAGCTCGCGCGCCGTCTGGAGGAGACCGGCTACCTCTGTGACGAGGAATTGGCGACGGTCCTCTTCCTCTCGTTGGAGATGTCGCGTCCGCTGCTGCTCGAGGGTGAGCCGGGAACCGGCAAGACCGCGCTGGCCGAGGCCATCGCCCAGTCGCTTGACCGGCCGCTGATCCGACTGCAGTGCTACGAGGGCATCGATGCGACCCAGGCCCTCTATGACTGGGACTTTCCGCGCCAGATCCTGCACCTGCGCGCGCTCGAGTCCCTCGCCGGCAGCGAGCGTGCGGACATCGCGGAGACCGAGAAGAGCCTGTACGACGAGCGCTTCCTGCTCGCCCGCCCCGTCCTTGCCGCGCTGCAGCAGAGCCCGGCGGTGCTGCTGATCGACGAGGTCGACCGCGCGGACGACGAGTTCGAGGCATTCCTGCTGGAGGTCCTCTCGACCTTCCAGGTCACCATCCCCGAGCTCGGCACCGTGCAGGCAGCGACTCCGCCGACCGTGATCCTGACGTCCAACCGGACCCGCGAGCTCCACGACGCGTTGAAGCGGCGTTGCCTCTACCACTGGATCGACCATCCCGGGCTGGACCGTGAGGTCGCGATCCTGCGCAGCCGGGCCCCGGAGGTCAGCGCCACGCTGGCGCGACAGGTCGTTGAGGTCGTGCAGCAGTTGCGCACCGGGGCCGACCTGCTCAAGCCTCCCGGCGTTGCCGAGACCCTCGACTGGGCGCGGGCTCTGCAGCATCTCGGGGTCGCCGAGCTCGACCTCGAGATGTCGGCCCGCACTCTCGGCGCGCTGGTGAAGTATCGCGACGACGCCGAACGGGTCAGGGTCGCGCTCGATCGCATGCTGTCGCGATGAAGACCGCGACGGCTGAACCCCACGGGGCTGACGAGATCCTGCTCGGCTTCGCCGCCGCGCTCCGTGCCGCTGGGGTGCGTGTGACCCAGGACCGCACCCGCGCCTACCTGGAAGCGGTGGCAGCGGTCGGGGTCGAGAGTCGGCAGGCGACCCGGATCGCGGGTCGTGCGACCTTGTGCGCGACCCCGGAGGACCTCGACCGGCACGACCGGGTCTTCGAGGAGTTCTTCCGCAAGGACCTCGAGAACCCGACCCATCGGCCGCGCGCAGCGCAACAGCAACAGTCCGCTGCACTGTTGCCCGAAGACCAGGCCTCCGGCACCGGCGCCGACCCTGATGACGATCCGATCCGAGCGGCGGCCAGCGCGGTCGAGGTGCTACGGCACCGCGATGTCGCGACCCTCGACAACACCGAGCGCGCCCGTCTCGCCTCCCTCTTCGCCGGCCTTCCGGTCCGGCTCCCGACCCGGCCGACCGCTCGGCGCGAACCTCACCGTCGAGGTGTCGTCGACGCCCACCGCACGCTCCGTGCCAGCCTGCGCCGGATGGGCGAGCCCGCCGAGATCCGCTACCGGCGTCCCGCCCACCGCACCCGCCGGGTCGTGCTGCTGCTCGACGTGTCCGGCTCGATGAGCGGGTACGCCGACGCGCTGCTGCGCCTGGCCCACCGGATCGTCAACGGCTCGACGACCTCGGGCGGCCCCGCGGTCGAGGTTTTCAGCCTCGGCACCCGACTCACCCACCTCACCCGGGCACTGCGCCGCCGCGACGCCGAGCGTGCGATCGCCGCGGCCGGGGACGTCGTACCCGACTGGTCGGGGGGGACCCGCCTCGGCGAGACACTGCAGGCGTTCCTGGAGCGGCACGGTCGGCGGGGGATGGCCCGCGGTGCAGTCGTGGTGATCTTCAGCGACGGCTGGGAACGCGGCGACACGTCCCTGCTTGCGGAGCAGGTGGATCGCCTGCACCGCCTGGCTCACCAGGTGATCTGGGTGAATCCGCATCGGGGCAAGGACGGCTATGCGCCGGTGCAGCAAGGCATCGTCGCGGTCCTGCCCCACGTCGACGCCTTCCTGGCCGGCCACTCGCTGGCGACGTTCCACGATCTGATGGAGGAGATCCGCAATGCGTGAAGTGCTGCCCCAGTTGCTCGCCTGGTGGGAGGCGGGGGAGACCGTCGGCATGGGCACGGTGGTGGCGACCTTCCGCTCCGCGCCGCGCCCGCCCGGTGCGTCCATGCTGGTCGGACCCGACGCCTCCGCCGTCGGTTCCGTGTCCGGCGGCTGTGTCGAGGGCGCCGTCTACGATCTCGCCCAGGAGACTGCCGGCACCGGCACCCCGAAGCTCCAGCGCTACGGCGTCTCCGACGACGACGCCTTCGCCGTCGGACTGACCTGCGGCGGGATCCTCGACATCTACGTCGAGAAGGTCAACCGCGAGACCTTCCCCGAGCTGGGTCAGATCGCTGCCGACATCGAGGCCGGCCGTGCCGTCGCCGTGGCCACCATCATCGACCACCCCGATCCGGCGTACGTCGGACGTCGGGTCGTCATCCGCCCCGACGCGACAGTCCCGGCCGAAAAGCACCAGAACACCCCCGAAAACGGTGCTTTTCAGCCGGGAGCATCCCTCGGCAGCCCACGCATGGACGACGCGATCCGTGACGATGCCCTCGGGCTCCTCGCGGCGGGCCACCATGGCACGCTCACCTACGGCCCTGACGGCGAGCGGCGGGGTGAAGGGATGCGGGTGTTCGTGTGGGCCTTCGCGCCGGCGCCGCGGATGCTGGTGTTCGGAGCGATCGACTTCGCGGCAGCGGTGGCGCGGGTCGGCAACTTCCTCGGCTATCACGTGACCGTCTGCGACGCCCGTCCTGTCTTCGCCACGACCAGCCGCTTCCCGGGCGCTGACGAGGTGATCGTCGAGTGGCCGCACCGCTACCTCGCGGCCGAGCAGGAGGCGGGACGGATCGACGGACGCACGGTGATCACGGTGCTGACGCACGACCCCAAGTTCGACGTACCTCTCCTCGAGGTGGCGCTGCGGTTGCCCGAGGTCGGCTATGTCGGCGCGATGGGCTCGCGGCGTACCCACGACGACCGGATGGATCGACTGCGCGAGGCAGGCCTCACCGACGACGAACTCGCCCACCTGTCCAGCCCGATCGGGCTCGACCTCGGAGCGCGTACGCCGGAGGAGACGGCGATCAGCATCGCCGCCGAGATCGTCGCCGGTCGATGGGGCGGCTCAGGCGAGCCGCTGGCCGTGCGGAGCGGTCGCATCCACGCGTGATCGCGGTCACACTCGCGGAGTAGGGTTGCCGCATGGACGAGCTCGACCAGCGCCGTCAGGTTGCCCTGGCCGCATGGACCACCTGGGTCGAGGACGGCGGGGGCACGCACGTGCGCCCCGAGATCCTCGACAGTTGGAACCGTTCCGGCGCCACGGTCGCGCGTGATGTCGTTCAGGCGCCGCTGGCCGACGAGTCCGAGACCCGTTCGTTCTGGAAGGGCTCGCCCCTGCAGATCGCCGTCGAACGTGTCGAGGACGAGTTGCGGCGGACGGCCGAGGACGGAGACCTCGTGCTGGCCGTCACCGACGCCGACACCCGTGTGCTGTGGACGTACGGCGGGCGGGTGATGCGCCGCAAGGCCGAGTCGGTCAACTTCGTGCCCGGGGGTCGGTGGGACGACCGATCCGTCGGCACCAACGCGCTCGACCTCGCCAACCGGCTGGACCGACCGTCGATGGTGTTCAGCGCCGAGCACTACGCACCCATCGTCCACAACTGGGTGTGCTGGGCGGCCCCACTCCACGACCCGGTGAGCGGCACCAAGATCGGCGTCCTCGACATCTCGACCACCTGGGACCGCACCCACCCCATCGGGCTGGCGACCGCCCGCGTGCTCGCGCGTCTGGTGGAGCAGGCCCTCCCGCGCACCCAGCAGTACGCCGATGCGGTCGGCGACGACATCGCCGAGCCCGGCCTCGTGCTCAGCCTGCTCGGCACCGCGGAGGCGCAGGTCGACGGTCAGCGGCTCCTGCTCAACCGCCGCCAGACCGAGATCCTGTCACTGCTGGCGCTGCATCCCGACGGGCTGTCGCTCGACCAGTTGCACGCCATGCTCTACGGCGACCATGCCGTCACGTTCTCGACCCTCAAGGCCGAGGTTTCCCACCTGCGCGCGGCACTCTCCGGCCAGCTGGCGTCGCGGCCCTACCGCCTGCTGATGCCCATCGCCACCGACGTCGACCACGTGCTCGCGTTGCTCCGGCGTGGCGAGGTCGCCAAGGCCGTCGAGGCCTACGGCGGCGACCTGCTGCCCGGCACCGAGAGCCCGGCCCTTGTCGAGATGGGGGAGTACGTCGCCGTCGCCGTCCGCGAGGCGCTGCTCGCCGACCCGCAGCCCGATGCGGTGCTGCACTACAGCGAGCTGGCGCCGTACGACACCGCCGTGCTGGAAGCCTGTCTCGCCCAGCTCGGACGTGACGGCCGGATGCGGCACCCGGCAACCCCGCTGCTCAAGGCGCGGCTCGCGGTCGCAGACGCCTGAGCCGACCGGTGGGTTCGGGCGTCCCTGTCGCGGAGGGTCAGGACTCCAGCCAGGCGCGGATCGACTCGTTGTGCTGGCCGAGGGTGGGCGGGGCGATGTTCTGCTCCCGGCCGCCCGCGTGGGCGTTGTCGTCGAAGCGCAGCACCGGTCCGGGCAGTTGGACGGTGCCGAGGGTCGCGTGCTCGACGTCGATGAGCAGGCCTTGGGAGCGGGTCTGCTCCCAGGCGTAGACGTCGTCCAGGCTGCGCACCTTGCCTGCGGGTACGCCGGCCTTGCTGAGGCGGTCGAGGATCTCGTCAGCTGCCAGCGGGGCGAGCAGCTCCTCGATGAGAGCGATCACGGCGTCCCGGTTCTGGACGCGCTCCGGGTTGGTCGCCATGCCTTCACGGGCAGGGTCGATGCCGAGCTCGGCGCACAGCGCCAGCCACAGCTTCTCGGAGCCGCAGGCGATCTGCACGGGTGCGGTCTTCGTCGCGAACATGCCGTAGGGCGTGATCGACGGGTGGTGTCCACCGGCCAGGCCGGGCACCTCCTTGGCGACGGTCCACTTCGTTCCCTGGAAGGCGTGGACGCCGACCATGCCGGCCAGCAGCGAGGTGTGCACCACCCGACCGCGACCGGTGCGCTCGCGTTCGTACAACGCCGACACGACGCCGTACGCGCCGTTCATGCCGGCCAACAGGTCCGCGATCGGGACGCCCACCTTGGTCGGCTCGGTGAGGCCGGTCAGCGACATCAGGCCACCCTCGCCCTGGGCGATCTGGTCGAAACCGGAGCGGGTGGCCTCGGGGCCGTCGTGCCCGAAACCGGTGATCTGCAGGACGATCAGGCGGGGGTTGATCTCGTGCAGCCGCTCGATCGGGAAACCCAGCCGGTCGAGGACGCCCACCCGGAAGTTCTCCATCAGGACGTCGGCCCGCGCCACCAGCTGCGCCAGGACCTCCTTGTCGGCCTCGTCCTTGAGGTCGAGGGTGATCGACTCCTTGTTGCGGTTGGCCGAGAGGAAGTACGTCGACTCGCGGCTGCCCTCGGCGGGGTCGACGAACGGCGGACCCCAGGTCCGCGTGTCGTCACCGGTCGGGCTCTCCACCTTGATCACCCGCGCTCCGAGGTCGCCCAGCATCATCGCGGCGTGGGGGCCCGCGAGCGCACGGGTGAGGTCGATGACCAGGACGTCGTCGAGAGGTGCAGACATGAGCCTGAGGCTAGACACCACCAGGGGCGGGTGGAATGGCAGCACTTGCCAACCGGTGAACACCACAATGGCAGACCGCGGACGGCACAATGTCGGACATGCACTCCACCCCCACTCCGACCGGCCTTCCTGCTGACCTGCTGCGTGCCGCACCCAAGGTGCTGCTGCACGATCACCTCGACGGCGGCCTGCGGCCTGCGACCATCGTCGACCTCGCTGCGGCGATCGGCCATGCACTGCCCGAGACCGGTGCGGACGCCTTGGCGACCTGGTTCGCCGAGGCGGCCGACTCGGGTTCGTTGGAGCGCTACCTGGAGACCTTCGCCCACACCGTCGGGGTGATGCAGACCGCCGAGGCGCTCACCCGGGTCGCCCGTGAATGCGTGGAGGACCTCGCCGCCGACGGCGTCGTCTATGCGGAGATCCGCTATGCGCCGGAGTTGCACGTCGAGGACGGCCTCGGTCTCGAGGAGGTCGTGGCCGCGGTCCAGCAGGGTTTCGAGGAGGGCATGGCCGCGGCCGGTGGCCGGATCATCGTGCGGCATCTGCTCACGGCCATGCGGCAGGCCGCCCGGGCGATGGAGATCGCCCAGCTCGCGATCGAGTGGCGGGACCGCGGGGTGGTCGGCTTCGACATCGCCGGCCCCGAGGCGGGCTACCCGCCCACCCGGTTCATCGACGCCTTCGAGTACCTCCAGCGCGAGAACTCCCACTTCACCATCCACGCCGGCGAGGGTTTCGGTCTGCCGTCGATCTGGGAGGCCGTGCAGTGGTGTGGGGCGGACCGGCTCGGTCACGGCGTCCGCATCGTCGACGACATCACGCTCGACGACACGGGATCCGCGCGGTTGGGCCGGTTGGCGTCGTACGTCCGTGACAAGCGCATCCCGCTGGAGATGTGCCCGTCGTCCAACGTTCAGACCGGCGCCGCGCCGTCGCTGGCCGACCACCCGATCAAGCTGCTCGCGTCGCTGCGGTTCCGGGTCACCGTCAACACCGACAACCGGCTGATGAGCCGCACCTCGCTGAGCCGCGAGTTCGGCCTGCTCGCCGAGACCTTCGGCTACGGCTGGGCCGAGATGGAGTGGCTGACCGTCAACGCCATGAAGTCCGCCTTCATCCCCTACGACGAGCGCTACCGGCTGATCACCGAGACGATCAAGCCCTGGTACGCCGACCAGGCCGGTCGCTAGCGAGTCGCTAGATCACGAACCACACGTGCGACCAGCCGGCAATGTCGAGGTCGTTCTCGACCCAGCGCTGCCTGCGCACCTCGACGAGCCGACCGCGCGCCGGGTCGAAGACCTCGATTCCCTCATGGCTGGGGAAGTCGGGGTCGTCGACCGGTCGCACGGCGAGCACCACGTGGCGAGGCAGCCAGGCGCTGCCGATGTAGACGGGCACCGGCCGGTCACGCAACTGCTCGCGAATCACCTCGTAGGCGATGGCCGGCCGCGGGCGCGCGAACACGGTCGCGATGTGCTTGCCGGTGAGCGCACGCAACGCGTTGGCGACCGCCCACGGCGGCGTGCCGAATGCGCGCGGCCATGGCACCTGGAAACGGTCGCGCGGGCTGCGTGACGACGTGAGCAGTCGATGCTCGTCGAGGACGTCGTCGGCCTGCTCCGCGCCCGTGCCGGGGCGCCAGCCGGTCAGCAACGCACGGGCGCCCAGCACGCTCGCAGCGCCGCAGCTGCGGGGATCTGGCTGTCGCAACTGCGCCGGGTCGAGGTCGGCGGGCCAGCGCACCTCAGTCGCCCGTCTCCGCCGGGGACCTGGTGGCGCGGATCTCCGCGAAGGCGCGGTCGCCCGTCGCCACGCGGCATCCGACAGCTGTCGCCCGCTTCACGATCTGACGCTGGGCTCGAGCCAGCGCAAGCCCTCGACGTACCAGGACCTGGGGTGGTTTGCGGTGCTCACGCAGGTCGCGGGTCAACCGCCGCCAGAACGTCACCACCGGGTGTTGGGTGATGCAGTACGCCGACGCGAGAATGCCCGCACGCCGGCACTCCTCGACGATCTCGGTGGCGAAGATCCCCTCGGCGCAGAAGGTGTCAGCGCCGGCCAGGTCGAGGCGTTGGGCCCCGGTCCGGCGGCTCTGGGAGATCGAGTACCTCGGAGTCTCGGCCGCTCCCGTCGTACACAACTGCTGGAGGGCGGCGAAGGCGTCCTCGTGGTTCCAGGTGCCGGAGTGGTCCCAGTCCACGAGGCCCGCGTTGGCGCCCTCGGCGATCAACGGGAGGCCGGGTTCGTCACCGTCACGGTAGAAGTCGTCGAGCCGCAGCGTCGGCCACCCGTAGGCGTGTTCGAGTCGTTCGGCCAACCGCGACTTGCCCGATCCCGAGGGCCCGGCAAGAACGATCACACGGGCTCGAACGGTCATGGCGCACGAGTCTGCCGTAACTGCCGCGGAGGTGCGAGACGGGCGGTAGGTTCACGCCCATGGGAGAGGGAGCAGGCCGCAAGCGCCGCTGGGTCAAGAGAATCGTGTTGTCGCTGTTGGCGTTGGCGGTCATCGCCGCGATCGGGTTCTTCACGTTCGCGCCGCGGATCGTCGAGAGCGGAATGAACAAGGTCGAGCCGGCGAAGCTGCCGAAGATCAGTCCGCAGACCCAGAAGCTGCACGACTCGCTCGAGATCGTCGACATGCACTCGGACACGCTGATGTGGGACCGCAACATCCTGGACCGCTCGGGCCGTGGCCACATGGATCTGCCGCGGCTCGAGGACGGCAACGTCGCACTCCAGGTGTTCTCGTCGGTGTCGAAGTCCCCGAAGGGGCAGAACTACGACAGCAACTCGGCGGACAGCGACAACATCACGCTCCTGACGATCGCGCAGCTCCAGCCGCCGCGGACCTGGCGGTCCCTGTTGCAACGCTCGCTCTATCACGCGGAGAAGTTGGAGAAGGCGGCCCGCAAGTCCCACGGAGCGTTGCGGTTGATCCGCACCAGCGCTGATGTCGATCGACTGATCGCCGATCGTCAGAACGGCAAGCAGGTCACCGGTGCACTGTTCTCGGTCGAGGGTCTGCAGAACCTCGAGGGCGACTTCGACAACCTCGACAAGCTCTACGACGCCGGCATGCGGATGGCCGGGTTCACGCACTTCTTCGACAACGAGGTCGCCGGCTCCATGCATGGCGAGAAGAAGGGCGGGCTCACCGACCTCGGGCGCAAGGTGTTCGCGGAGATGGAGCGTCGCGGCATCATCGTCGACATCGCTCACGCCAGCCACCAGGCGGTCAAGGAGATGCTGGCCATGGCGACCAAGCCGGTCGTCCTCAGCCACGGTGGCGTCCAGGCCACCTGCAAGGTCAACCGCAACCTGACCGACAAGGAGATCCGTGGGGTGGCTGCGACCGGTGGGGTGGTCGGCATCGGCTACTGGGACGCCGCCGTGTGCGCGCTGACCCCGAAGGCCGTGGTCGACGCCATCGACCACGTCGTCAAGATCGCTGGCATCGACACGGTCGCCCTCGGCAGTGACTACGACGGCGCCACGACGGTCGGCTGGGACACCAGCCATCTCGCCGCGATCACCCAGGAGCTCGTCGATCGTGGGTACGCCGACGGCCAGATCGCGCAGATCATGGGAGAGAACACGCTGCGGGTGATGCGGGAGACGCTGCCCTAGGGTCGCCGTCGGCGACGTCGGCCCGTGCGGCTGGAGCCAAGGAGCCACCAGCCGCACGGCGTAGCTGTGTCCGAGCTACTTCAAGACGCAGTGGTTCAGCTCGACGCCGAGGTCGCCGCCGTCCTTGAAGTCGCCGATCATGGTGACCGTCTGGCCGGTCGAGAGCTTGCTCAACTTCTCGTTGGGGATGTCGAAGCAGTCGACGGTGAGAATGCCGTACTCGTCGCCCTTGAGCTTGAGGACGTAGTCCTTGTCGTCGAAGATCTCGGTGTCGATCTTGTCGACCTTGCCGGTGACAGCGATGACCTTGCCCTTGTACTTCTGGTCCGCGCTCAGCTCGTTGTCCTTGAACTCCGAGACGATGGCCATGGCGTCGGCACTGACCTGCGGCTTCTTGGAGTCCGACTTCTTGGGCTCGGCCTTCTTGGTCTCCTTGGGCTCGTCCGCCTTCGTCGTCTTGTCGTCGGACGCGGCCTGCGTCGGGGTGTCCGTCGACTTCGTGTCCGCGGCAGCGCTGTTGTCGTTCGCGGTCTTGTCTCCGTCATCCGACGACCCACCGCCTGCAGCGGTCGAGATCAGCGCGATGACGACGAGGGCGAGCGGGATGATGAACCGCTTCTTCTTGTACCAGGGCCGCGAGGCCTTCGCGTAGGCCTTGGCTGCCTTGGCGGCCGCCTTCGGGTTCATTCCGGGGTCGAATCCGCTGGGCGGCGGCGGAGGGGGCGTCTGGCTCATGGGTGCTCCTTGTGGCAGGGGTTTGCTGGTACTTGGGGCATCAAAGCGCAAATATGAGCAGAAGGTGGTCGTTTTCGATCTGGAGAGACGCATCTGTGATCGATCAGGCTTGACTGGCCATGAAGACGACGGATGTTGCGACGCTGCGACGGATCGGCCGCAACATCCGAGCCGAGCGCACGCGGCGCGATCTCACCCAGGAGGCGCTCGCCGCTCGAGCGGGACTCGCGACGACCCAGGTCGCCCGCATGGAGCGGGGCGAGACGGACTCGGGCATCTCGAAGTACCTGCGACTCGCGGCGGCGATCGGCATGGCGCCGGCCGACCTCTTCTTCGGGGTCGAGGTCATCCCGTGGGACCGCAACGATTGATCCGGCAAGGGGCGTCGAACCGCCACAAGGGGTTAACGATCATTAACCTCATGGATTACAGTGTCGCTCATGACCCCGTTCGAGTTGTCCCGCGAGCACGAGGAGTTCCGGCGTACGGTCCGTGACTTCGCCGAGGCCACCATCAGTCCCCACGTGGCGGAGTGGGACAGGGCGCACCACTTCCCGACCGACGTCGTGCAGAAGATGGGTGATCTCGGGCTGTTCGGGCTCACCGCGCCGGAGGAGTTCGGCGGCGCCGGAATCGAAGCGGAGGACGGTCCGTTCACGTCGCTGTGCCTGGCCATCGAGGAGCTCGGTCGCGTCGACCAGTCGATGGGCATCACCCTCGAGGCCGGGGTGGGTCTCGGCATCAATCCGATCCTCACCTACGGCACCGAGGAGCAGAAGCAGACCTGGCTGCCGGAGCTCGTCTCCGGGCAACGACTCGCGGGCTTCGGGCTGACCGAGCCGGGCGCCGGATCGGATGCGGGAGCCACGAAGACCCGCGCCGAGCTGGAGAACGGCGAGTGGATCGTCAACGGGTCCAAGCAGTTCATCACCAACTCGGGCTCGGACATCACGAACCTGGTCACCGTCACCGCGCGCACCGGTGTGACCGCAGCTGGGAGGCCCGAGATCTCGGCGATCCTGATCCCATCGGGCACGCCGGGATTCATCGCCGAGCCGGCGTACGACAAGCTCGGCTGGAACATCTCCGACACGCATCCGCTGACCTTCACCGACGTGCGCGTGCCAGAGGCCAACCTGGTGGGCGAGCGTGGTCGGGGTTACGCCCAGTTCCTCAGCGTGCTCGACGACGGCCGGGTCGCGATCGCCGCTCTTGCGGTCGGCCTGATCCAGGCCTGTGTCGAGCTCTGCGTCGAATACTCCCTCGATCGGCAGACCATGGGCGGCCCGATCGGACGCAAGCAGGGCGTCGCCTTCCAGATCGCGGATCTCGAGGTCATGCTGCACGCCTCGCGCCTGCTGACCTACCGCGCTGCCGCGATGAAGGACGCCATGCTCGGCGGCAACGGCCCGTCCCACAAGGAGTTCAAGCAGGCCGCCTCCGTGGCGAAGCTCTACACCAGCGAGTCAGCGGTCACCGCGACCCGGATCGCCACGCAGGTCTTCGGCGGCTACGGCTTCATGGAGGAATACCCCGTCGCGCGGTTCTATCGCGACGCGAAGATCCTCGAGATCGGCGAAGGAACCTCCGAGGTGCAGCGGATGCTCATCGCCCGCGGCCTCGGTCTGCCCGTCGAGTAGGTCGGTGGCGTCGCCGCTCTCGTCGTACGACGAGGGCGGCCGCCCCTGCCAGCAGGATCGCCGCTGTGGCAACGATCGCGGTGCGCGTGTCCGCAGCGCTGGCGGACGCCGACGATTCGTCGGTGGGTGTGTCGGGACTCGCCACCGCCGGCGGGATCAGCGTCCCGTCCACGAGGCGCGAATCGCCGCGTGGGGCGAGTGTTGTGTTGCCGAGGATGTAGTCGGGCGTGCCGTCTCCCGACCCTCCGTCGACCGCGACGGTGAGCGACAAGCCGATCGCGGCTGCCGAGGCAGGCACCGACACCAGCACGTAGTGCACCCCGGCCAGCGTCGCGCCCGCGCGCGTCGGATCGAGCGAGTTGCGTTGCACGTAGGACGTCGTCCACGACTGGGCCCTGGCGCCGCGGTCGTCCGTCCCCGTCGCCGCGACGTCCTTCCCCAACATCGGACCGAGGATCTGGACGGAAGCCTCGGGGTTGCCGTCGACCTGCGCGCGCAGGCCCTGCCCCCAGCCCAGGGGTATGCCGACAACGGCCGTGTGACCGGGCTGCACGTCCAAATCCACCGTGCCGGGGGCCAGGATCGGGGCGTCGGCGGGCGTCGTACCGGCGTCGATGCGCTCGGATGGTCCGGACTCAGGTGCTGCCCAGGTCGGCGTCGTGGGCTCGTCGAGCAGCCCGAAGGAGAAGACCGACAGCGGCGGCTCCTCGTAGACCATCAACGTCGCCGCACGACCGATGTCGGACGGGTCGCGAGGAGGCGGAACGGTGACGAACAATTCGTCGGCTGTGCCGCAGGGGTGCTCGGGCTGATCGGTCCAGGTGGACGCCGAGGTGACCAGCAGTGGCTCCGGTTCGCCCACCGTGGGGCGGAAGACCGACGCGCTGCCACAGTCCGTGTCGTCGGCCGTCGTGCCCACCGAGAGCGATGCGCCCTCTCCGATCGAGTCGCCGGCGCCGATGAACCACAGCGCGAGGTGGAAGGTGCTGCCCCGTGCGGATCGTTCGAGTCGCAGGGTCCGCAGACCGGAGGCGGGCAGGGTGATCCGATGGCTGCCGGTGCCCACGGTCCGGATGTCACCGCGACGGCCATCGGTGCTGCCGAGTGCGGGCGAGGAACCTGCTCCCGCCGACAGGGCGGCGGCGAGCAGCAACCCGAGTGGGATCCTCAACGGGCCCAGAGGTCGGTCCACGAGTGGCCCAACTCGCGCACCATTCCCCGCAACAGCGGCAGGCTCACGCCGACGACATTGTGGTGGTCGCCCTCGATGGAGCTGACGAATCCGCCGCCCAGTCCGTCGACGGTGAACGCGCCGGCGACGTGGAGTGGCTCGCCGGTCGCGACGTAGGCCGCGATCTCCTCATCGCTGACGTCCGCGAAGTGGACGACGGTCGACGCGGTGGCGGCCGTCTGTCGGTCACCTGCGATGTCGCGCAGGCAGTGGCCGGTGTGCAGGACGCCGGAGCGTCCGCGCATCGCCTCCCACCGCTGAGTCGCATCAGCGGCATCGTCGGGCTTTCCGAGGGCGACACCGTCGAGTTCGAGGACCGAGTCACAGCCGAGCACGAGGCCATCGGTCGGCGTGTCATCACGCGAGGCGACGGCATTGCACTTCAACTCGGCGAGCCGCAGGGCCAACTCGGCCGGCGGCGCGCTCACCTGGGACTCGTCGACCCCCGACACGATCACCTGCGGATCGAGGCCGGCGTTGCGCAGGGTCGTCAGTCGGGCGGGTGACGCGGACGCGAGGACGAAGGTCGGCACCCGCTCACCCTAACGACGTCAGGCTCGGCCGACCTCGAGCCCCAGCCAGTCGGCCAGCGCCTCCAGTTCGGCCTCGACGGCGTCCCCGGTCGACGGCTCCCAGGGGAAGTCCTCATGGACGGCGTTGACACGCAACACTCCGGCCTTGCGGTCGGCCTTGGCGTCGAGCTTCCCGACCAGGCGGTCGCCCACGACGATGGGGAGCGCAAAGTATCCCCAACGCCGCTTCGCAGCGGGCTTGTACATCTCCAGGACATAGTCGAAGCCGAAGAGGTCGAGCGCGCGGTCGCGGTCGTAGACCAGCCGGTCGAAGGGGGACAGGAATGCGCAGCGTCCCTCGAACGGTTGCGCCGAGGCAGCCAGAGCCTCAGGATCGACCTGCCACTCACCGGCAACGCCGTCGACCCGTACCCGAACACCGAGGTCCCCGATCGGGGAGGGCTCACCGGGAGATCGCATGGGCTTGGCGCGGGCGATCCCGAGCGAGGCGAGACGTCGTTCGTCGCGCAACCGACGCGCCTCTTCGGGCGGCGGCCGGAAGAGGTCAGCGGGAAGGACACGCTCGGCCAGGTCCCACAGCCGGCTGCGGCCCTCGCGGCGTGACACGGCCACCTCGCCCTGCAGACAGAGGACCTCGAGCATCCGCTGTGCGTTCTTGTCATCGTCCCAACCCGTCGACTGGAACGGCACCTCGGGATCGTTCGGGAGCGCGGACGGCGCAGTGGGGCCGGCAGCGCGCAACTGGTCGAGCAATCGCTGTCGATAGCGAGGGTTGGCCTCGATCCACGACCGCGTGTTCGGGTGCATCCACTCGTCGGCGACGGCCAGGTGGATGCCGATGTCATCCATGGTGCGGATGAAACTCACGTGCTCGATCAGTGAGCGCTCGGTCTCCAACGCGAACACCAGGTCCGAGGGGTCGTACGCCGACCCGAGGCGGGACCACGCCACCAGGTCAGCACTTCGGATGATCGCCGTGGTCGGATCGATCTGGACGAGGGTCAACTGGTCGACGGTCGAGACCAACGACTGTGGGCGCTGGACGTCCAACAGCTGCGCCCGCAGCGCGATCTGCCGAGCCTGCTGCCGGTCGAGGACGTCCATCGCGATCCCGGGTGTCAGATCCGCGTCAGATCCGGGCCAGCGCCGACTGGAGCGGGTCGAGCCCCAGCCCGCCGAGATCGAGCGCTGCCGTGTGGAACGCCTTGAGGTCGAAGGCCGAGCCGTGCCGGGCCTGCGCCGCGGCACGGGCCTCCAGCCAGATCCGCTCGCCGACCTTGTAGGACGGCGCCTGTCCCGGCCAGCCGAGATAGCGGTTGACCTCGAACCGCAGCGAGCCGTCGTCCATCCGCGAGTGGGCCCGCATGAACTCGTACGCCAGGTCGGCGTTCCAGGTCTCGCCAGGACGCCAGCCGAACGGGTTGTCCTTCGGAACACTCAGCCCGAGGTGGACCCCGATGTCGACGATCACCCGTGCTGCCCGGAACCCCTGCATGTCGAGGAATCCCAGGCGGTCACCGGGATCGGCGAAGTAGCCGAGCTCGTCCATCAGTCGCTCGGCGTACAACGCCCAACCCTCGCCGTGACCGCTCACCCAGCACAGCAGGCGCTGCCAGCGATTGAGCAGGTCGGCACGGTGGACGGCCTGCGCGCACTGCAGGTGGTGGCCGGGCACCCCCTCGTGGAAGACGGTGGTGGTCTCGCGCCACGTCGAGAACCGCACGTTGTCGTCGGTGAACGAGAACCACATGGTCCCGGGACGGGACAGGTCCTCTGAGGGCGGCGTGTACCACGCACCGCCGTCGTTGACCGGAGCCACCTTGCAGGCCAGCGCACGGATCGGCTCGGCGATGTCGAAGTGGACACCGTTGAAGTCGGCGAGGATCGTGTCGGACTTCTCCTGCATCCAGGCCTGGAACGCCTCGCGGCTGCCGCAGTCGCGCGCGGGATCGGCATCGAGAGCGACGACGGCGTCCGCCACGGACCCACCGCTCACGATCCGGCCGGCCGTCGCGGTCATGTCGTCCTCGATCCGCTTGAGCTCCTCCCAGCCCCAGCGATAGGTCTCCTCCAGATCGATGCTCGCCCCGAGGAACGAACGCGATGCCAGCGCGTAGTGGTCGCGCCCTACACCGTCGACTTCCCGGCCGCGGGGAAGCAGATCGGTCTCGATGAACCGACCGAAGGCGCCGTACGCCGATGATGCGGTCATCGCTGCCCCGGACAGGGCGGACTTCAGGGAGTCGGGGGCTGCTGTGACCAGGCTGGCGAAGTAGTCACCGGAGGTGCCCTCCTGCCCGGTCCACCCGCGCACCTGTGCGGCGACCTCGGCGTACTGTCGCCTGGCTGACACCCGTCCGGAGTCGGCTTCGTCGACCAGGGTGCGGCGATAGCCCTCGAGCGCGTCGGGGACGGCCGCGAGGCGTGAGCCGATGTTCTCCCAGTCGCCATCCGTGGCGGTCGGCATCAGGTCGAACACGCCCCGGATCGAGTGCAGGGCGCTCGAGATGACCGAGAAGTCGCTGCGCTCCACGCCGGCGTCCGCCCGCTCGACCGCGAGCCCGATCCGTTCGAGGAAGGCGTCCTTCGCCACCTGCTCGCGCTCGTCGACGGCGTCGATCGCCGCCACCTCGCGCAGGGCCGCGCGGTGCAGGTCCTCGACGGCCGCGAAGCCGTCGGGGGAGAGGTCGGGCAACTCGCCGTCATGGCCGTCGACGCCGGCATAGGTCGCGGTCAACGGGTCCAGGGCGGCGAGGTCGTCGACGAAACGATCAGCGCGGGCATCCACGAGACGAGGCATGACCTGAACACTAGGCGGAACCTCCAGGCCGTGTCCGGGTGACGCAGCCGACAACGGCGGCTGCGTCTGCATAGGGTGGGGGCGTGACTTCCGGCAGCGCCTCGACCCCCGTCCGCAGCCCTCTCGACCCGGAGCGGCTCGCCGAGCTGTCCGCGCTGACGCCCGGCCTCTCATTCGAGTTGCTGCCCGAGGCGCCGTCGACCAACCAGCTCGCTGCCGAGCGCGCACGAGCAGGCGCCCCCGAAGGTCTCGTCGTCGTTGCCGACCACCAGTCCTCCGGTCGTGGCCGCCTCGACCGGACGTGGCAGACACCGCCGCAGACGGCGGTGACGTTCTCCCTCGTCCTGCGTCCGAGCGTGCCTGCGGCATCCTGGCCGTGGCTGCCGCTGCTGGTGGGGCACAACGTAGCCAAGGCGCTGACCGCGCTCGGCCATGACGCCAAGGTCAAGTGGCCCAACGACGTGCTGCTCGCCGAGGACCGCAAGGTTGCCGGCATCCTCGTGGAGCGGATCGAGACCGCCGAGGGTCCGGCCGCGATCGTCGGGGTCGGCATCAATGTCGCCATGACCTCGGACGAGCTCCCGATCCCGACCGCGACCAGCCTGGCCCTCGACGGCCCCGGAACCACCGACCGGACGCAGGTCCTGATGGATGTCGTCGCCGCCGTTCGTGAGGGGTACGACGTCTGGCAGGCCGGCGGCGACCAGGGCACCGAGCGCCTGGCAGCGTCGTACCGGTCACGCTGCGCAACGTTGGGGCGCGACGTCCGTGTCGAGCTCCCCGGCTCTGGCGAACTCCTCGGCAAGGCCGTCGACATCGACGCCGACGGCCGGCTGGTGGTCGAGACGGCCCACGGCCCGGAGCGGGTCGGCGCGGGCGACGTGATCCACGTGCGGGCGGTCCCTGCCTGAGCAACCGCTCCCCAGGCAGCCCGAATCACCCGATTGGTGGAATGATCGACCCGTGGCCATCTCGCAGAAGTTGCTCAACCCCGGTGAGCGTCTGATCCTGAGCACCCGTCAGCACCCCAAGGCGCTGTTCGTCCCGATCCTCGCGCTCGTCGTCCTCCTGGCGATCGGGGTCGGTGTCCAGGTGAAGCTCGACGGCGACGGAGCGCAGCGGGTGCTGCGCCTGATCGTCTGGGTCCTCGTGCTCATCGGCATCGTCTGGTTCACGATGCGTCCCTTCCTGGTGTGGTTGACGACCGTGCACGCGTTCACCGATCGGCGCCTGATCACCCGCTGGGGGATCATCACCCGACGCGGGCACGACATCCCGCTGGCTCGGGTCAGCGACATCTCGATCGAGATCAACCTGATCGACCGGCCCTTCGGCTGCGGCAGCCTGCTCATCGCCGATGCGTCCGCCAACGAGCCCGCACGGCTCAACGACATCCCGCACGTCGAGGCGGCTCAACGCCAGCTCAACGAACTGCTCCACGAGCTGCACAGCGGCGGGTTCAACCGCCGTGATGAAGGTGTCTGATTCCGGGCTGACGGCCGCCGAGGTCGCCGAACAGGCCGGCCTGCCGCTCGACCAGGTCCGCCGGCTGTTCCGCACGCTCGGTTTCGCGGAGCACGGCGACGCGCGTGCCTACAGCGACGCGGACGTCGCGGCGATGCAGCTGATGGCCGAGATCCTCGCCAACGGCGTGATCGACGTCGACGTCGCCCTCAACGTCACCCGCGGCGTCGGCATCACGATGGCGCGACTCGCGGACTGGGAGGTCGGCGAGCTCGTCCAGCACGTCGCCGACGGGATGGGCGACGACTCCGGGGCCGGAGGGTCGAACGATCCGAGCGAGTGGGTGACCGATCGGCTGGGCGACCGCTTCGAGGAACTGCTGGTCTATGCGTGGCGACGCCACCTCACGGCTGCCGTCACGCGCATGGAGTCCGTGCGCGCGCTCGATGACGACCCGCACACGACCGACCTCACGGTCGGATTCGCCGACATCGTCGGGTTCACCGCCTTGTCCAACGAGGTGTCGCGTGAGCGGATCGGCGAACTGGTCGAGGTCTTCGAGGCCCGCTGCGGAGACGTGATCGCGCGCGAGCAGGGCCGCCTGATCAAGAGCATGGGCGATGCCGTCCTCTTCGTGAACGACGATCCGATGGCGGCCTTCGCCACGGCCGAGGGGATCATCAACGTCATCGGCCGTGATCCGAGGATGCCCGATGTTCGCGTCGGGCTCGCCTCGGGTGGCGTGGTGCTCCGGATGGGCGACGTGTTCGGGCCGCCGGTCAACCTGGCCGCGCGACTGACCCAGGTGGCTCGCCGCAACCGGATCATCGTCGACCACGCGACCGCCGACATCATGCCTGCCGACCAGGTCGAGTTGCGACCGTTGCCGGCCCGCCCGGTGCGCGGATTCGGGATCGTCGAGCCGGTCGCGCTGCGACGCGCCTGACCCCCGTGCGCAGGTCCGTCCACGCTCGGCCCATCCCGCCAAAGCAAAATTCTTCGCATTCCGCATCGCCGAGGGCGCACCTGTACCTACCTTGACCATGTGATCGAAGTGCAGGACGTGCGGGTCGATCCCTCGACCCGCCGCGCGTGGCGTGGGGACCGCGAAATCCTGTTGTCGCGCAAGGAGTTCGACCTGGTGCATGCGCTCATCGCGCGCGCCGGGGCCGTGGTGAGCCGCGAGGAACTCATGCGCGACGTCTGGGGGGTGACCTTCTGGACGTCGTCGAAGACGATCGACGTCCACCTGGGTTGGGTACGCCGAAAACTCGGTGACGACACCCGGCAGCCGCAACTGATCACCACGATCCGTGGTCGCGGCCTGCGTTTCGAAGTCGGTCTCGCCGCCGACGCTGCCGGTTCCGCATAGATCCCGGCGACTGCGTAGGGTTTCGGCCGTGTCAACGACCGAGAACGCGCCTCGCATCGCCGTCATCGGCGGCGGCCAGCTCGCCCGGATGATGGCGCAGCCCGCCGTCGCCCTCGGCGTACCCCTCCGTCTGCTCGCTGAGGCCGACGGTGTCTCGGCCGCGCAGGTCATCCCCGACCAGATGGTCGGTGACTACCGGGATCTGGCGACGTTGCGGGAAGTCACCGAGGGATGCTCCGTGGTGACCTTCGACCACGAGCACGTCCCGACCTAGCACCTGCGGGCGCTCGCGGCCGACGGCGTGATCGCCCACCCCGGCCCCGAGGCGTTGGTGCACGCCCAGGACAAGATCGTGATGCGGGAGGCGATGGCGCGGCTCGACGCCCCCCAGCCGCGCTGGGCCGTCGTGACCTCCGAGGAGGACGTCGACGCGTTCGGTCTCCCGTGCGTCCTCAAGGTCTCGAGGGGCGGGTACGACGGCAAGGGCGTCTGGGTCGTCCGGACCCTCGCCGACGCGGCTGAGCCGCTCGCGGCGGCGGAGCAGACCGGGGTCCGGATCCTCGCCGAGGAGCTCGTCGACTTCCGACGTGAGTTGTCGGCTCTGGTGGCTCGTGCCCCCAGCGGCCAGGCTGCGGCGTACCCGGTCGTTGCGACGCTGCAGGTCGACGGCGTGTGCCGCGAGGTGATCGCGCCCGCGCCCGATCTCGAGTCCGAGGTTGCCACCGCCGCTCAGGAGCTCGCACTCCGGATCGCCGGCGAGCTCGGCGTCACCGGCATCCTCGCCGTCGAGCTCTTCGAGACCGTCGATGCCGACGGCCACAGTCACGTGCTCATCAACGAGCTCGCGATGCGTCCTCACAACACGGGGCACTGGACCCAGGACGGCGCGGTCACGAGCCAGTTCGAGAACCACCTGCGTGCCGCTCTCGACCTGCCGCTCGGTTCACCGGCGCCCCGTGTGCGATGGACCGTGATGGTCAACATCCTCGGCGGTGACAACCCGGACGTGGGGCGTCTCTACGACGGCTACCCGCATGCGCTGGCCCGCGACCCGCACCTGCGCGTCCACCTCTACGGCAAGGACCTGCGTCCGGGCCGCAAGGTCGGCCACGTCAACGTGTACGGCGACGACCTCGACGACTGTCTGGAGCGCGGTCGGCACGCGGCCGCCTGGTTCCGAGGGGACCTCGGCAACCACAGCGAGTGAACCCCTAGGCTCGCGGTCATGACTGCACGCGTGGGCATCGTGATGGGTTCCGACTCCGACTGGCCGGTGATGAAGGCTGCCGCCGAGGCGCTTCGTGAGTTCGGCATCGCCTATGAGGCCGACGTGGTCTCCGCCCACCGGATGCCGGCGGAGATGCTGGCCTACGGCCAGGACGCCGCCGGTCGTGGTCTCTCGGTGATCATCGCCGGTGCCGGCGGTGCGGCCCACCTGCCGGGCATGCTGGCCGCGGTCACCCCGTTGCCGGTGATCGGGGTCCCCGTGCCGCTGAAGTACCTCGACGGCATGGACTCGCTGCTGTCGATCGTGCAGATGCCCGCCGGCGTACCCGTAGCGACGGTCGCGATCGGCGGCGCCCGCAACGCCGGCCTGCTCGCGGTCCGCATCCTCGCGGCCACCGATCCGGTGCTGCAGAAGCAGATGGTCGACTTCCAGAGCGAGCTCAAGGCGGTCGCCGAGGCCAAGGGCGCGGTCGTCCGCGACCAGTAGAGGTCAGCGGGCGCGCCGGCGCCATTCGATGGCGGGACAGGTGTCCATGACCATCGGTACGCCGGCGGCGGTGGTGCGTTCGAAGGCGTCGGTGTCCGCGACACCGAGTTGGAACCAGACCCCGCCCGCGCCGACGGCAACGGCGTCGTCAGCGAAGCGTCCGGCGTCCTCCGAGCGGCGGAACACGTCGACGACATCGATGGGGAAGGGCACATCGGCCAAGGATGCGTAGCCCTGCTCGCCGAGCACCACGGGTGCCGACGGATGGATGGGCACGATCCGCTTGCCGCGGGACTGCAGCAGCGCCGCGATCTCGTACGCCGTGCGGGCCGGGTTGCCCGACAGACCGACGATCGCCCAGGTGGTGGTGTCGTCGAGCATGCGGTCGATGACCGCGGGGTCCTGGTGGGGTGGGTACGCCGTCGGGTTGGTCATGACACCTCAAGGCCCGGTGGGCTCGAGGTGTTCCCGGAGGGCTCTGCGAAGGCCGCGCGCACCTGCCGCACGACATCCTCGACGTCCCCGCTGTCGGTGATCACGACAGCGGGCCGTCCAGCCCCGGTCGGGCGCAGCAGCGAGACCGCATGGTCGAGGGCGCGGTCGACCAGTGGCCCGGCGGTGTCCGCATCGACTTCCCCCCGAAGCCAGCGGCGCAGCACGTGGTTGTGTCCGATGACGACCGCGGCGGCGACCAGCTCGGCCCGCAACGGACCATCGGGCTCGGTGTCGAGCCATGCGTGCACGTGGTGGCCGAAGAGACGGACATAGCGCTGGACACTGGCGATCTCTCGATCCCTGATCGCGGGCACGGTGCTGGCCAGTCGGTGGCGGGCGCGCGCGAGCTCTCCCTCGCCGAGGTAGTGGACCAGCACGATGCCGGCGGCCTCGCGAAGTGCAACATCGCGTCCGGTGGGGGAGGCCGTCGCGAGCCGGTCGCCGACGCGTGCCAGCAGCGCTTCGTGGTCGGGGAGGACGACATCGTCCTTGGAGCGGAAGTGCCGGAAGAAGGTGCTGCGTCCCGCGCCTGCGTGGGCCGCGATCTGGTCGACCGTCGTGGCGTCGTACCCCTGCGTCTCGAAGAGTTCGAAGGCGGCGGCGACGAGGCGGGCGCGGGCGGTGGCGGGCACAGGGAACAATAACTCGACGGCACTCAGTCCCGCGAGTACGATACTGAGTACCGAAATGATCAGTCTGCAAGGAGAAGACGCGATGAGCGACCAGCCGATGTATGCCCTGTCCGAAGAGCACCAGGCCATCCGTGAGGCCGTGCGCGCGGTCTGCGACGCCAAGGTCGCGCCCTTCGCCGCCGAGGTCGACGAGCAGGCCCGCTTCCCCCGCGAGGCCGCGGAGGCCTTGTTGGCCGCCGACTTCCACGCTCCGCATGTCCCCGAGCAGTACGGCGGCGCCGGTGCTGACGCGCTCGCGACCGTCCTCGTCATCGAGGAGATCGCCCGCGCGGACGTGTCGGCCTCGCTGATCCCAGCGGTCAACAAGCTGGGCTCGCTGCCCCTGATGATCGGTGGCTCGGAGGAGCTGAAGGCCAAATATCTCGGTCGACTCGCGGCAGGCGAGGGCTTCTCCTACTGTCTCTCCGAACCCGACGCCGGTTCTGACGCGGCCAACCAGAAGACCCGTGCAGAGCGCGACGGTGACGACTGGATCCTCAACGGCACCAAGCGCTGGATCTCCAATGCTGGGGAGTCGGAGTTCTACACCGTGCTCGCCACGACCGACCCAGACGCCCGCACCAAGGGCATCTCGGCCTTCATCGTCGAGAAGGGCGACGCCGGAGTCTCCTTCGGCGCCCCGGAGAAGAAGCTCGGCATCAAGGGTTCCCCCACCCGCGAGGTCTACTTCGACAACGTCCGGATCCCCGGCGACCGCATCATCGGCGAGGAGGGCAAGGGCTTCGAGTACGCCATGAAGACCCTCGACCACACCCGCGTCACGATCGCTGCCCAGGCCGTCGGCGTCGCCCAGGGCGCCCTCGACTACGCGCTTGAATATGCGCAGTCAAGGAACCAGTTCGGCAAGGCGATCGCCGACTTCCAGGGCCTGCAGTTCCTGCTCGCCGACATGGGCATGAAGGTCGAGGCCGCCCGCCAGTTGACGTACGCCGCCGCGGGCCGCTCGGAGCGCGGAGACGCGGACCTCACCTTCTTCGGAGCGGCCGCGAAGTGCTTCGCCTCCGACGTGGCGATGGAGGTGACCACCAACGCGGTCCAGGTGCTCGGCGGCTACGGCTACACCCGCGACTACCCGGTCGAGCGGATGATGCGTGACGCCAAGATCACCCAGATCTACGAAGGCACCAACCAGGTCCAGCGGATCGTGATGGCGCGTCAACTCCTCGCCGGAGTGCAGAGCGAGCTCTGAGGCTCGCCGAGATCGCAACGCCCTGCCCCCCGGTTCACCGGGAGGGCAGGGCGTTCTGCTCTCGACCCCCACTCAGCCGAGCGCAGTGCTCGGAGCTCGTCGCGGAAGGCCCTCGGCTCGGACGCCGCGGGGACGGAGCATGCGGACTCCCGCGAGGCCCATCCCGGCGCCGACGAGAATCCAGAGAACGATGTCGCCCGTGACCCCTGTCAGCGGCGCGAACTCGCTCACGAAGCCGGCGGTGACCAACACCGGCGTGGCGACCGGGGCCTGGTGACCACGCCACAGGGCCCACGAGAGAAGGAGGACGCCCACGCCGCCGAGCAGCAGCAGTGGGAGTGCAACGGGGAACACGTGGGAGGCGATGCGGTCGAGCACGGGCACCAGGGCAGTCCGCTGGCCGTCCGCGGGTAGGCCGAGCAGGACGAGGAAGAGCGTTGCCATGACCGCATGACCGATCGCGCCGAGCATGGCCAGGCCGCCCCCGACCAGGGCGAGTCCCGCGCCGCGGGACCGGATGAGGGACACGGTGCCAGCGACCGCGATGACCCACATCAGCACGCCCGGTCCACCGAGAGCGACGGACGCGGCGATGCGACCAGCGTGGTCGGCGGCGGCGTCGTACACCTCGGCCGGTTGGTCTCCGATCGCCGGCTGGGCAAGGGCGGCGGCGAGCATGGACAGCGGCCAGAGAACGAGGCAGCCGCCGGTGATGGTGCGAGGAACGGTCGAGATGTTCATGGGACTCCTTCGGTCGGGTTGGCAGCACGGTAGGCAGCCGGTGCTGTCTGCGTCGTCTGCATCAGCGCTCGATTCCGACGACACTCGACCGACCCGGCATCTGCCTCAAGACAGACGCGAAGACGTCGCCCGCGGCCTATCGTTTGGCTCATGCGGACCCTCGACGCTCCCGTCGAACTCACGCCGCCGGCGCTGGACCGGTGGGCGGACATCGGGCTCGCTGTGACGCTGACGCTCGGCGTGCAGATCGCCGTAGGGAGCGGTGTCTTTCGTGGTCCGACCTGGCCGAACGCCCTTCTTGCGCTGGCGTTCACCGTGCCCCTGGTCCGGCGTCGGACGGCGTCAGTCCCCGTGCTGGCCGTCGTCGTGGCCGCCGTCGGCACCCAGGCCCTCGTCTTCGGTGCGACCGAGACCGCGGCGGTGCT
>JASLDK010000434.1 GCA_030145945.1 Nocardioides sp. | reverse complement strand
GCAGCCGATGGACGGATAGCCGTCATAGACGAGTGGGTTGACGAGGACGCCGTTCTCGGCGATGTAGCGCTCGACCTGCTCGTCGCTCCACCGGGCGATGGGGGAGACCTTGACCTTCTGCTTCTTGGCGTCCCAGCCGATGACCGGTGCGATCACCCGGTTGTGGGTCTCCGCGCGACGCAGACCGGTGGCCCAGGCGTCGTACCCGGCGAGCGACTCGGCGAGCGGCTTGACCTTGCGCATCGCGCAGCACAGGTCGGGGTCGCGCTTGTAGAGCTCGGGGCCGAACTCGGCGTCCTGCTCGGCCACCGTCTGGACCGGGGTGATCGAGATCAGGTTGACGTTCATGGTGGCTGCGACGGCGTCGCGGGTGCCGATGGTCTCGATGAAGTGGTAGCCCGTGTCGAGGAAGACCACGTCGACGCCCGGAACGACCTTCTCGGCGAGGTGGGCGAGCACGGCGTCGCCCATCGAGGAGGTGATGCAGAAACGCTCCCCGAAGGTGGCCGCCGCCCACTCGATGATGTTCTCGGCGGGGGCGAGCTCGAGCTCGGCACCCCAGTGGGAGACGAGCTCGCGGAGCTCCTCAGGGGACCGGCCAGCGGTGTGCGAACCGCGGAACTCCCGGGCCGCGCGCGTGGTGGCAGTGGTCATGAGGCACCTCCTTCTTCGTTGGTTCGGGTGTCGGACGCCCGGCCGATGAGACCGAGCAGCTCCACCTTGAAAGCCCGGCGGCAGCCGCGGCATTCCCAGCCGGTTGGTTCGTGCGGCCACAGGTCGGTCTCACCGCAATAGGGGCAGTGGTAGGGCACTGCCCGCGACGACACCGACTCCTCGGACATCAGACAGTCTCCAGCGCCTTCTCGCCGCGCAGGAGGTCCTCGTCGGCGCGATGCACCCAGGCGTCGAACGCCTCGCCCTCGACACGGTCGGCGAGGAAGTTTCCGACCACCGTCGAGACGTAGTCGTCGAGGCCCTTGCTGGTCACCTTGTGAGCGCGCAGCTTGCGACCGAAGTTGGCCCGCAGCCCGATCGCGCCGCCGAGATGCACCTGGAAGCCCTCGACCTGCTCGCCATTCTCGTCGACGACGAGCTGGCCCTTGAGGCCGAAGTCGGCGACCTGGGTGCGGGCGCAGGCGTTGGGGCAGCCGTTGACGTTAATGGTGATCCCTGAAGGAACCTGCTGGTCGAGGTCGGGGAAGCGCCGCTCGAGCTCGTCGACCAGATCGCTCGCACGGTTCTTGGTGTCGACGATGGCGAGCTTGCAGAACTCGATGCCGGTGCAGGCCATGGTGTTGCGGCGCCAGGCCGACGGCCGGGCCGACAGGCCGATCGCGTCGAGCCGGTCGAGGAGGGCATCGACGACGTCGGCTTCCACTCCGATCAACACGATCTTCTGGTACGGCGTGAGCCGGGCGCCCGTCACGCCGTACTCCTCGAGCAGGGCGGCGAGCTGGACCAGCAGCGTGCCGGAGACCCTGCCCGCAGTGGGTGCGAGGCCGACGTAGAACCTGCCGTCCTTCTGCTCGTGGACGCCGACGTGGTCGCGGTGACCGACGGGCGACTCGGGGGAGGCGAGGGTCTCGAGCTTCTTGCCGAGGTATTCGTTCTCCAGGACCTCGCGGAACTTCTCCACACCCCAGTCGGCCACGAGGAACTTCAGTCGCGCTCGCGAGCGCAGCCGGCGGTAGCCGTAGTCGCGGAAGATCCCCGCCACGCCGGACCACACGTCGGGAACCTCGTCGAGCGGGATCCACACGCCCAGCTTCTGGGCGAGCATGGGGTTGGTCGACAGGCCGCCACCGACCCACACGTCGAAGCCGGGGCCGTGCTCGGGGTGGACAGTGCCGACGAAGGAGACGTCGTTGGTCTCGGGCGACACGTCCTGGCTGGGGTGCCCGGTGAGCGCGGTCTTGAACTTGCGCGGGAAGTTGGAGAAGTCCTTGTTGCCGATGAAGCGACGCTCGATCTCCTCCAGCGCCGACGTGCCGTCGATGATCTCGTCCTTGGCGACGCCGGCGACGGGCGAGCCGAGGAACGGACGGGGGGAGTCGCCGCACGCCTCCAGCGAGTGCAGGCCGACGGCGTCGAGGCGCTCCCAGATCTCCGGGACGTTCTCGATCTCGATCCAGTGGTACTGGATGTTCTGTCGGTCGGTCACGTCGGCGGTGTCACGGGCGAAGTCGACGCCGATCTGGCCGAGGGCGCGGACGGCGGCAGGCGAGAGCAGCTTGCCGTCGGAGCGGACGCGCAACATGAAGTAGCGGTCGTCCAGCTCCTCCTCGTCCATCGAGCCGGTGCGGCCGCCGTCGATACCGGGCTTGCGCTGGGTGTAGAGACCCATCCAGCGGAACCGACCACGCAGGTCGGCGGGGTCGATCGAGTCGAAGCCGCGCTTGGAGTAGGTGTAGAGGATCCGGTCGCGAACGTTGAGCGGGTCGTCGTCCTTCTTGGACTGCTCGTTCTTGTTCAGCGGCTCGGTGTAGCCGAACGCCCATTGGCCCTCGGCACGGCGAGGACGGGGTACGTCGGTGTGACGTGGCGGCTGGGACTGGAAGCGCAGGTCTGGCATGCGGAGTGGTGGTCCTTCGCTGGTGGCGCGCGGAAGTTCGGGCGCTCGGATCGGGTGAGTGCGTGGGCTACTTCAGCGGGGCCAACACAGCATGCTGCGCGTGCGCCCGAAGTCCACGTGGCGTCGGACCACGAGGTGCGCATGGGTGGCAGCAGTGACCATGTCAATGAGTCTCACGCCTCGGACGCCCGGTCCACAAATCGGAATCTCATTATCTGGATTCGACTCTCATAATATGGACAGATTCTGAGCGTGGGACCCGACCCGGACGGGTCATTGGGACGCAGGTCACACCGTGCGACGGCTACCGGCGAAGCCCGGCCGAGGCGCGCCACTAGGCTGCACCCCATGAGCGACAACTCCCTCAACGGTGCTCTCGTCAGCAGCGCCTACAGCCAGGCCCTCGAGGTCATCGCCTCCGTCGAGCCCCGCATTGCGGACGCGACCCGTCAGGAGCTCGCCGAGCAGCGAGCCTCGCTCAAGCTGATCGCCAGTGAGAACTACGCCTCGCCCGCCGTGCTCCTGACGATGGGGACCTGGTTCAGCGACAAGTACGCCGAGGGCACGGTCGGGCACCGCTTCTACGCCGGCTGCCAGAACGTCGACACCGTCGAGGCGCTCGCCGCCGAGCACGCCCGCGAGCTGTTCGGCGCGCAGTACGCCTATGTCCAGCCGCACTCCGGCATCGACGCCAACCTGACGGCGTACTGGGCGATCCTGGCGCACCGCGTCGAGGGGCCGTGGCTCAAGGACGCCGGCGTGAAGAACATGAACGACCTGTCTGACGCCGACTGGGAGAAGCTGCGCCACGAGCTCGGCAACCAGCGCCTGCTCGGCATGAGCCTCGACACCGGCGGTCACCTCACCCACGG
>JASLDK010000397.1 GCA_030145945.1 Nocardioides sp. | reverse complement strand
GACTTCTTCCGCAGCTCACCGGTCACCGTGTAGGTCGTGCCCGGAGTCAGGTTCTGGTAGGCGATCGTGTCCACCACCGTGCCACCGCCCGCAGGGATGATGTGGTCCCCGTCGCCCTTGTCGACCAGCGTCGTGCCGATCGAGGGAGCCACCCAGGTGACGGCGGCCGAGTCGGCCGTCGTCGCGGTGCTCGGCCGGACCATGATCAGGGTCTGCGCGTGATCGTCCGTCGTGGGCACGGACCCCGGGATGACCGGCGTCGAGATGATCTCGCCGGTGCCACCGGCTCCGGTCGCCGTCACCGTCACGCTCGCCGAGCCGGCGGTCGTCGTACCGGTCAGGTCGAGGTAGATCTGCTGGCCGTCGACAACCGCGGCCGGGTCGATCGCGGCACCGTTGGCGTCGGTCAGGGTGTACGCCGGAGCGACCGAGACCGTCACGGTCGGCTGGTTGGTGTGCACGGTGAACGGTCCAGCAAGGGTGCCCGCCAACTGCGTCCCGGCGGGACCGTCGATGGTGGCGGTCACGGACGGGAAGGTGGCGCTGGTCCCACCGGCGTTGACGCCGTTGATGAGGTACCAGTAGGCAGCCTCGGCCTTGGCCTCCGAGTCCGAGCCCTGCCAGTTCCAGTTGGAGTCGGTGGTGAGGTCGGTGTAGCGCCAGATGGCGTACTGGGTCGCCTCGATGGCGTCGTTCGCCGTGAGACCGGGGATTCCTGCCGCGGTGCTGAAGTCGGCCAGGCTCACGTAGGGATAGCTGTGCGCCAGCACCCACGCCACCTTGCCCCTGACAGCGGGGTTCGTCTTGAAGTAGTTGCCGCCCAGGTAGCCCGCCGGGTCCTCGACCTCACCCTCCCGGTTCGGCAGCGCTGACTTGTCGTGCTCGATGCAGTAGGCGTAGTAGTCCGGCGTGCCGGGGTTCTGCAGGTCCGCAGGCTTGGTCTTCCACACGCCGTGCATCGAGGATCCTGGATGCCCGATGCCGGGGCCGACCCAGACCGCATCGCCGACGACGACGTCGGCCGACGCAGGCGACATCCAGGTCGGCATCACCGCGGCGGCAACCGCCGCGACGAGTCCGAGGATCCACGTCCGCCACGCGAGCGGCCTCCCACTCGATCTGTTCACTGCCCATCTCCTTCGCCATTGGGGTCGCGTTGTGTGCGACCGGCCCAGGTCGGGCGTTGTTGCCGACCGAGGGCCTGATCTGGTTCGAATCCACTGCTCACGGCTGCCGCCGCTACCGCCAGCGCCGGTTGGCCAGAGGACGGCGCGCGTCTGGTGCAACGACCAGCCACCGACGTCGATCCGCGTTCCGCTGGAGGTTCACCGAAAATGCCCCCCGTACGGGGGTCAGTCACAGTCAGAGCAGCAAGTTCCACATGGGGAGGACGGCGCATGGCCCCGCCCCATGACGCGCCCATCTGAGATTTCTTCGACGACTTCGGCAGCACGGGTCTGAGCGGCCGGCGACGTTCAGTCGCCGTGGTTGCCTGGAGAGGTCACCGTGATGACACGGACGTTGTTGCTCAGGTCGGCGTCCACTCCGCCGCTCGTCACGAGCTCGAAGGTCAACTCGGTCGGCTGAGCGGTCTTGACGTCCACCACCAGTGCGGCGGGCCCCTGCACCGCGGTCCGCTCACCGCTCCAGCGCTCGCGCGGTGAACTCGCGGTGCACTGGTTCGGCTCAGCCGCCGTGGTTCCTGCAGGTTGGAGGCAGTACGACGTCGCGCCGATGCCGGTGATCACGACCGTGCCCGACCTGCCGTCGAGGTCGACGTCGACGGTGACACGCCGCCAGGCCGGCCCGATGGGGGACACCGTCGAGGAAACCCCGAGAAGACGCGGATCGCCGCCACCCACGGGAGTGGCCGGTGTCTCCTTGACAGCAGGCACGCTTGCAGCCGCCAGCGTCGGTGCCGCTCCGGCCTGGGACCGAGGCGTGGATCGGCCAAGCTCGGCTCGCCGAGGTCTCGGCCGGGGCGACGGTGCGGGCGGCTCCGGCGACGGCGCCACCACCCGTGGTCGCTTCGCCTTCGCGGATGCCGGTGCCGTCGCGACGCCGACCGAAGCGGAGGACGAGGGGGAGGACGCCGTGTCAGGCAACCTCGGGGGCACTGCCTGCGTCGAGTCGGCAGCAACCCGCACCGGGCCATGCGCGGACAGGAGGACAGCAGCTGCCACGGCTCCCGCGGCAAGGGTTGCGGCACTCACACCCATCCCGGCCTTGCCGAGCGCAGACTTCGCCCACAGGTGCGCCTTGAACCCGCCCGCGCCACTGCCAACCAGCGTCGAGCCCGACGTACCGAACGCGACGGCAAGGGGAGCCAGCAGGGCGCCGACGTCACGGCGGACCTCACCCAGCTCGTCGACGACGATCGCGCAGGACCGGCAAGAGACGAGATGGGCATCGACCTTGTGGCGCCGCGCAGGCGTCAACTGCCCGTTCACGAATCCCGGCAGGAGGTCGGCGACCACCTGGCAGTCCTCGAGCCCGGGCGACGCCTGAACGTACTGGCCCAG
>JASLDK010000336.1 GCA_030145945.1 Nocardioides sp. | reverse complement strand
GGAGGGCGAGAGGGGAGCCCGAATGCCGGGTACGACGGGAGGCCGGGCTCTAGCCGACCAGCCCGACCACGAAGACGCCGACGCCGAGGAGGGCACACAGACCGAGTGTGCGCAGGGGGCTCCATCCCCGGCCGAACATGACCCCGAGCGCGACGGCGGTGATCGCGAACGCGACCGGGTCCCACGACCCGAGGACCGGCACGTCGAGGTGCATCCAGCCGGCGTCGACCGTGCGGTTGCGGTCGAAGAGGTTGTGCAGCGCGAAGAAGACGGCGAGGTTGGCGATCACGCCGACGACAGCGGCGGTGATGCCGGTCAGGGCCGCGCCCAGGCCGCGGTTGTCACGCAGACGCTCGACGTATGGCGCCCCGAGCAGCACGAACAAGAAGCACGGCACGAACGTCACCCACGTGACGAGAAGGGAGGCGAGGACCGCGGCCACCCACGGATCCAGCGATCCCGGGTGGCGGTAGGCGCCGACGAAGGCGACGAACTGGACCACCATGATCAGCGGCCCGGGCGTGGTCTCGGCGAGCGCGAGACCGCGGACCATCTCGCCGGGTGCGAGCCAGCCGAAGACGCCGACGGCCTGCTGCGCGACGTAGGACAGGACGGCGTACGCGCCGCCGAAGGTGACGACCGCGGCACCGGAGAAGAACAGGCCCTGGTCGACGAAGACCGACGTGCCGGTCACTCCGGCGAGCGCGGCAAAGGCCGCGACGGGTGCGAACCACAGGACCGCCCCGATCAGCAGGAGAGTCCCGGAGCGCCGCACTGTGGGGAGTTCGTGGTGCAGGGCTTCGTCGCTGATCAGCGGCTCCGGACCGTCCGCCGCCGCATGGGCCGGAGGCTCCCGCAGCGCAGGGATGCGAAGACTCAGCAGCCAGCCGAGAAGCCCCGCGGCGAACACCACGACCGGGAACGGAACCGCGAAGAAGGTGAGCGCGACGAAGGAAGCGACGGCGAGCCCGACCAGGGCCGGATGATGCAACGCCCGCTTGCCGACCCTGTGCACGGCCTGGACGACGATTGCGATCACAGCGGGCGCGACACCGGCGAACAGCGCGGTGACGACGTCGGTCTCGCCGTACCCGACATAGATGCCGGACAGCACGAGCAGCGCCAGCATCCCCGGGAGCACGAACAGGCCACCGGCGATCAGACCGCCGCGGATCCCGTTGAGCAGCCAACCGGTGTAGATCGCCAGCTGCTGCGCCTCGGGCCCGGGCAGCAGCATGCAGAAGTTGAGCGCATGCAGGAAGCGCTTCTGCCCGATCCACCGCAACTCATCGACCAGCTTGTGCTGCATGACCGCGATCTGACCGGCCGGTCCGCCGAAGGTCTGCAACGAGATCTGGAACCAGGTCCGGGTCGCCTCCCGCAGCGGGATGACGTCGTCACCGACGGGATGGGGCTGGTTCGTCACGACACCATTCAACCGGCCTCAGGTGGCCGCGTGGTGAACTGCTCAGGACCCCAGCTGCTGCTTGATCTCGGTCTTGAGGACCTTGCCGACCTTGGAGCGAGGGAGATCGGCCCAGATCTCCACCTGCTTGGGGGTCTTGACGCTACCGATCCGCTCCTTGACGAACGCCTGCACCTCGTCAGGGGTGACGGTCTGTCCGGGCCGCAGTTGCAGGACCGCGGTGAGCCGCTCGCCCCACTTCTCATCGGGCAGGCCGATCACCGCGCAGTCCGCGACGGCCGGGTGCGCCATCAGCGCCTGCTCGACCTCGGTGGAGTAGACGTTGAAGCCACCGGTGATCACCATGTCCTTGGCCCGGTCGACGATGTGCAGGAAGCCCTCGTCGCCCGGTTCGGTGCTGAGGTAGCCGATGTCGCCGGTGTGGTGCCAGCCGTACGCCGACGCCTCGGCCGTCGCGTCCGGGTTCTTGTAGTAGCCCCGCATCACCAGGGAGCTGCGGACCACGACCTCCCCCCGCTCGCCGTCGGGCAGCAGACGCCCGTCGCTGTCCATGACGGCAACGGTCACCAGCGGCGCGGGCCGTCCCGCCGACGACAGCCGCTCGACGGCGATCGAGCCGTCGGCGCGGAAGTGGTCACGCGGCGCCATCGTGGAGATCATCATCGGCGCCTCGGTCTGCCCGAACAGTTGCGCCATCACGGGCCCGATCCGGGAGAGCGCCTCTTCGAGTCTCCGTGCGGACATCGGCGCCGCGCCGTACCAGAAGCACTGCAGGGACGAGAGGTCCGTCGTGGACAGGTCCGGGTGGTCGAGCACCATGTAGATGAGCGTCGGGGGCAGGAAGGTGTGGGTGACCCGGTGCTCGGCGATGGCTGACAGGAAGCCACCGACATCGGGGGTCCGCATCACGACGATCGACCCGCCCGTGGCCAGGACCGGGAAGCAGAGCACACCGGCTGCGTGGGTGAGCGGCGCCAGGGCGAGGTACGTCGGGCGGGCGGGTCGCTCCGGCCACGGATAGCCCATCAGGGTCAGGGCCGTCATCGTCTCGAGGTTCGTGCCGGTGAGCATCACGCCCTTGGGGCGGCCTGTCGTGCCGCCCGTTCCGACGATCATCGCGAGGTCGTCGGGTGGAAGGGCGTCTCGTGACGCCCCAACGGTGGGCGTTCCCACGTTCGGTGAGCCGACGGCCTCCTCGACGTCCGGTGCGCCCAGGAACTCCTCCCAGTCCAGCGCCCACTCGAAGGCCTCGTCGAGGCAGACCAGCGTCGTGATCGCGGGAAGGTCGCCGCGGATCTGGTCGACCAGCCCGGCGTACGACGCCTGGAAGATCAGCGTCGTGCACTCGAACAGGTCGAGCAGCTCCCTGTTCTCCGCTGCCTCGTTGCGGGGGTTGATGGGGCACCACACCGCCCCCGCACGGCTGATCCCGAACACGCACGTGAACGCCACCGGGTCGTTGGAGGCGAGGATCGCCACCTTGTCGCCGGGCGCCACGCCCCGACCTGCGAGGGCGGACGCGATCCGTCCGGCGAGGGCTCCCACCTCGTCGTACGTCCACGTCCGCCCGTCGCAGACCAGGCAGGGCGCGCCGCCCCCCAGCGACGCACCCTTGTCCAGATAGTCGACCAGTCGCACGGTGGTCGCCTCAGCCCTCGACCGTGAGCACGGGCTCGGACACCAGCCCGAAGGCGCGCAGCTGACCGAGCAGGGTGCGGTGGCCGAAGGCCTTGCAGCCCGAGGCGAAACCGACCCGCAGCGGGGGCTGCTGGAGCAGTGAGTACGCCGCATAGGCCTGCAGCAGCCCGGTCTGCTTGTAGTTCTGGTTGCCGTGGATCACGCAGTGCGCCCGGCCGAGGGGACCGGAGGCGTGCACGGAGTCGAGCGACTTGTTGAGGCGGGGGTTCTCCCGCGGGGGCATCTGGCCCATCACCTGCCGGGCGGTCGCCGTGAGTGCGGCGTCCCGGTCGGTGTCGCTCATGTCCTTTGTCGCCTCCAGCGCACCCGCCACGATCTGGGGAACGCCGTTCATCAGTGCGGCGTTGAAGACCCCGCCCTGCGCCTTGCAGTTGGCGACGCGCGGGTCGTTGCGGTACCAGACCGGGTGGGACGTGCCGCCCCACGGCAACGACAACGCGAGCTCGTGCTGGCCGGGGACGACCAGCGGGACCAGGCCGGCGCCGGCGTCGAACTCGACGTACTGGTTCTGCTGGAGATAGTGGGCCCTCGACGTCGCGGCGTTGACCAGGATGGTCTGGGTCGAGGCGATCGTGGGGGATCCGCCCCAGAACACCGCGATGTCGAGGGTGTCGAGGCCCGGCTTCTCGAGGCACAGCTCGGCCGCGATCTCGCCGGTCGTGTACATCTGCGCGATGCCGGGGGAGAGCAGCAGTCCCGCTGCCGCGAAGTCGGCGCCGTACTTCTCGTCGCAGGTGATCAGCCAGTCCTGCTCGCCGGTGGTGTCGAGGTAGTGGGTGCCGCTCGCCAGGCAGGCTTCGACCACATCGGCGCCGTACGTCGTGAACGGACCGACGGTGTTGCAGACGACGGACGCGCCGCGGAACAGCTCGGTCAGGGCCTCGACCGAGTGCTCGACCTCGACGACCTCGTAGTCGGCCGTCTCGATGCCGGGGACGTGGGCGTCCATCGACGCCTGGACCTTGTCCGCCGAGCGGCCGGCGGCGACGAAGGGGACGCCGTACTCGCGGAGGTATTCGCAGATCAGTCGGCCGGTGTAGCCGGAGGCGCCGTAGACGACGACGGGCTTGTCGGTGGTCATCTCACATCCCCATTCCGACGTCGACGGGCAAGCCCGCGCCATTGACGAACTGCGCCCGGTCGGAGGCGAGGAAGGCGACCGCGTCGG
>JASLDK010000313.1 GCA_030145945.1 Nocardioides sp. | reverse complement strand
CTGCGCCTTCTCCTCGTTGGAGACGACGCAGATCGGGTTGGCGCCACCGTTGAGGGCGTACTGCGTCGCGAAGCCGCCGAGACCGCCGGAGGCGCCCCAGATCAGGACGTTGTCGCCCTGCTTCATGTTGCCGCCGTTGGCCGAGACGAGCTGGCGGTACGCCGTGCAGTTGACCAGGCCGGGGGAGGCAGCCTCCTCCCAGGTGAGGTGCTCGGGCTTCGGCATGAGCTGGTTGGCCTTGACCATGGCGACGTCGGCGAGTCCGCCGAAGTTGGTCTCGAAGCCCCAGATGCGCTGGGAGGGGTCCATCATCGTGTCGTTGTGGCCGTCGGGGGCCTCGAGCTCGACGGAGAGGCAGTGGGCCACGACGCGGTCGCCCGGCTTCCACTTGGTCACGCCCGCGCCGACGGCCAGGACGACGCCGGACAGGTCGGAGCCGACGATGTGGTAAGGCAGATTGTGCCGGGCGCCGAGGTCGGACTCGCGGCCGTAGCGCTCGAGGAAGCCGAAGGTGGAGACGGGCTCGAAGATCGAGGTCCACACGGTGTTGTAGTTGATGGCCGAGGCCATCACGGCGACGAACGCCTCACCGGGGCCGAGCTCGGGGAGCGCGACCTCGTCGATGTGCAGGGACTTGCGGGGGTCCTTGTCACGAGAGGCGACACCCTCGAACATGTCGACCTCGTCCTTGTGGACCGTGACGGCCCGGTAGGACTCGGGAAGCTCGAGGTTGGCGAAGTCCTCGGCGGAGGCATCGCCCTGGATGGCGTCGAGAATGTGCTGCACGGTCGTCGTCTCCTAGAGGGTCTCATTCGGTGGCAGTACGGCCGCCGCGAAGATACCCGTCGGTAACGACTTCATGTCGGGTTCGTGACAGGGGTCTCACTGCGGATGCGCCACCATAGGTGGGTGAGGTTGGCTGCAGGTTCGATGTCCGGGGAACGACCGCTGGGAGCGGTCGATCTGAACGCTGACGTGGGCGAGTCGTTCGGCCGCTGGTCGCTCGGTGACGACGAGGCGCTGCTGCCGCACCTGACGAGCGCCAACGTGGCCTGCGGATTCCATGCCGGCGACCCGCTCACCCTTCGGCGTACCTGCGCCGTGGCGGTGGACCACGGCGTGGTGATCGGCGCACAGGTCGGCTATCGCGACCTGGCCGGGTTCGGTCGCCGTTTCATCGACGTACCCGTGGCCGAGTTGGCTGCCGACGTCCTCTACCAACTCGGTGCACTCGACGGGATCGCCCGCGCAGCCGGGGGTCGGGTGGCCTACGTGAAGCCGCACGGCGCGCTCTATCACGCGGTATCGAGCCATCCGGCGCAGGCGGAGGCGGTGATCGAGGCCGTCCGGGCGTACGGCGGGCTTCCGGTGCTGGGGCTGGCCGGATCGTCCTTCCTGTCCTTGGTCTCGGATGCTGGTCTGGAGGCGGTGGGCGAGGGGTTCGCCGACCGCGCCTACCTTCCCGACGGCGGGTTGGTGCCGCGTTCCGCGCCAGGAGCCGTGCTGTCCGATCCTGTGGCCGTGGCGGCGCAGGCTCTGGAGTTGGCCAGGTCGGGGGAGGTCCGATCGCTGTGCTTGCACGGGGACTCGCCCGGCGCCGCATCCTTGGCCGAGGCGGTGCGGGAAGCCCTGTCTGCCGCTGACATCCCCGTCGGTGCCTTCGCATGACGGTGCCGTCGTGAGGGTGCGGGCGTGAGGATGCGGGCGTGAGGATGCGGGCGTGAGGCTGTTGCCGTACGGCGATCGCGGGCTGCTGGTCGAGGTCGACGATGTCTCCGCGGCGCTCGCCGTGGCCGACGCGGTGCGGGCCCACCCGTCCTGCGGTGCATTGGTGGCCGATGTGGTCCCGGGTGCCCGGACGGTGCTGCTGGTCGCCCTTCCGGGGGTGGCGGTGGGGCAGGTGGCTGCGATAGTCCCGGCCGAAAAGCACCGGATCGACGATGATTCCGGTGCTTTTCAGCCGGGAGCATCGCAACGGGAGGTCGTCATTCCGGTCGCGTATGACGGACCTGACCTGGCGGCGGTGGCAGAACTGACGGGCCTGAGCGAGGCCGAGGTGGTCGCGGCCCACACGGGCACGCCGTGGCGGGTGGCGTTCGGCGGATCCGCGCCCGGCTTCGCCTATCTCGCCGGGGGAGACGCTCGGCTGCACGTCACGCGTCGAGCCGAGCCGCGCAGCATCGTGCCGGCCGGGGCCGTCGGGTTGGCGGGGGAGTTCAGCGGCATCTATCCGCGGGAGTCGCCGGGCGGCTGGCAGTTGATCGGCCGCACCGATGCGGTGATGTGGGATCTCGACCGGCCCTCGCCCGCGTTGCTCGAGGCCGGGATGACCGTGCGCTTCGAGGCCGTCCGATGATCGCGGGACTGCGGGTCGAGGACCTCGGCGGTCCGTGCCTGATCCAGGACGCCGGTCGGCCCGGGCATGCGGCGATCGGGGTCGGGACCAGCGGCGCGGCCGACCGGCCGTCGTACCACTTGGCGAACCGGCTGGTCGGCAACGCCGTCGGTGCCCCCGCCGTCGAGGTGGTGCTGGGAGGGCTGGTCGTGGAGGCGCTGGTCCACGCCACGGTCTGCGTGACGGGCGCGCCGGCGCCGTTGCTCGTCGACGCCCGACCCGAGCCGCCGGGCTCGGTCCTCACGCTGCGGCCGGGGCAGCGGTTGCGTCTCGGGACGCCGCCGTCGGGGCTCCGGAGCTATCTCGCCGTGCGGGGCGGGATCGACGTACCACTCCTGTTCGGATCCGCGGCGCGCGACACCCTCGCCGGTCTGGGGCCCGACCCCGTTTCCGTCGGGGATATGCTGCCGATCGGTCGTGCGGCGAGCGGCGAGATCCTGGTCGACGCCGTCCCGCCCCCGCGGTACGCCGAGCTCCCGCTGCTGCGCGTGATGCGAGGACCCCGCGCTGACTGGGTGCGCGACGCGGACGCCCTGGTCGGCCAGGTGTGGCGGGTGGGTGCTGCGAGTGATCGGGTGGGACTGCGGCTCGAAGGCCGCCCCCTGGCGTTGCGTGAAGGGCGGGGCGAGCTCCCGAGCGAGGGCGCGTTGCGCGGCGCGATCCAGGTCCCGCCCTCGGGCCAGCCGGTCGTGTTCGGGCCGGACCACCCGGTGACGGGTGGCTATCCGGTGGTCGGTGTGGTCCTCGATGCCGACACCGACCGACTGGCCCAGTTGCGGCCCGGCGAGGAGCTCCGGTTCCGCTGGGTCTCGTGACGCTCGCTGCGCGAGCTCCGCGACCTCCGGCCCTGATCAGTGACCGTTCTTGGCCGGCTCGACGAGCTCGACGAGGACGCCGCCGGCGTCCTTGGGGTGGACGAAGTTGATCCGGCTGTCCGCCGTACCGCGGCGTGCCTCGGGATAGAGCAGGCGCAGGCCGCGCTCGCGCAGGATCGCGGAGACCTGGTCGAGGTCGGTGACCCGGTAGGCGAGCTGCTGCAGGCCCGGGCCGCTGCGGTCGAGGAACTTCGCGATCGTCGACTCTGCGGTCAGCGGAGCCAGCAGTTGCAGCTTCGAGTCGGTGTCGCCGACGGCGATCATCGCCTCGCGAACGCCCTGCTCCTCGTTGGTCTCCTCGTGCGCGACGTGCATGCCGAAGTTGTCGCGGTAGAAGGCGATCGCCTCGTCGAGGTCGGGCACTGCGATGCCGACGTGGTCGATGGCGGTGAACAGGTGGGCGGGAACGCCTTCAGTGATGCTCATGAGGCCCATTCTGCCCGTGGGCCGAGGCAGGGCGGGTGTGACGAGGGCCTCACCGCCCGCACGGTGGACCCCTCGCCCGGGCCGTCTACCCGCGAGTACGCTCGAATGAGTTCCGACCACACGTCTGCACGGAGGAAACATGTCCGACAACCCCAGCGTCATCGTCGCCGGCGCTCGTACGCCGATCGGTCGCCACCTCGGCGCCCTCAAGACCCTGTCGGCCGCCGACCTCGCGGGCGTCGCCATCAAGGGCGCGTTGGAGAAGGCCGGCGTCTCGGGCGACCAGGTCGACTACCTGATCCTCGGCCAGGTCCTCCAGGCCGGTGCCGGCCAGAACCCCGCCCGCACCGCGGGTCTGGCCGCCGGTCTGCCGCCGCAGGTCCCCTCCATCACCGTCAACAAGGTCTGCCTGTCGGGCATCAACGCGATCGCCCAGGCCGATCAGCTGATCCGCTCCGGCGAGGCCGAGATCGTGATCGCCGGTGGTGCTGAGTCGATGACCCAGGCGCCGCACCTCCTGCCCAAGTCGCGTGAGGGGTTCAAGTACGGCGACACCGCGCTCGTCGACTCGCTCGCCTACGACGCGCTCTTCGACCAGGCCACCCAGCAGGGCATGGGCAACCTGACCGAGGCGACCAACGCCTGCCGCGAGACGCCGTTGACCCGTGAGGAGCAGGACGCCGTCGCGGCCCGCTCGCACCAGCTCGCCGCCGCCGCTCAGAAGAACGGCATCTTCGACAACGAGATCGTTCCGGTCTCGATCCCCCAGCGCAAGGGCGACCCGATCGTGGTCAGCCAGGACGAGGGTGTCCGTGGCGACACCACCGCCGAGTCGCTCGCGGGCCTGCGCCCGGCGTTCTCCAAGGACGGCACCATCACGGCTGCCTCGTCCTCGCAGATCTCCGATGGTGCCGCCGCCGTCGTCGTGACGTCGAAGAAGAAGGCCGAGGAGCTCGGTCTGCCGATCCTCGCCGAGATCGTCAGCCACGGCCAGGTTGCCGGCCCCGACTCGACGCTGCAGCTCCAGCCCGCCAACGCCACCAAGAAGGCGCTGGACAAGGCCGGCCTGAGCGCTGCCGACCTCGACCTGGTCGAGTTCAACGAGGCCTTCGCCGCCGTCGGCATCGAGTCGGCCCGGGCCCTGGGCATCGACGAGGACAAGGTCAACGTCAACGGTGGCGCCATCGCCATCGGTCACCCGCTGGGTTGCTCCGGCACCCGGATCACGCTGCACCTCGCGCTCGAGCTGCAGCGCCGCGGTGGCGGTCTCGGTGCCGCCGCCCTGTGCGGCGGTGGCGGCCAGGGCGACGCGCTGGTCCTCCGGGTCCCGGCCAACTGATCGCCTGATCAGGAACGCTTTGCCTGAGCAGAACATCCAGGGCGGCCGTCGCGGGATCACCGCGGCGGCCGTTCCTGCATTGGTCGACAAGGCCCGAGCCGGGGATCCCCGGTCCGTCGGGCGGTTGGTGTCCCTCGTCGAGGACGAGTCGCCGCTCCTTCCGGAGTTGATGCGGGCATTGGCGCCCTACGCCGGCCAGGCGCATGTCGTCGGGTTGACGGGATCGCCGGGCGTCGGCAAGTCGACCTCGACCAACGCCTTGATCGGGGAATTGCGGCGCCGCGGCAAGAGGGTCGCGGTCCTCGCCGTCGACCCGTCCTCGCCGTTCTCCGGCGGTGCCCTGCTCGGCGACCGGATCCGGATGGGCGACCACGTGCTCGACCCCGGAGTCTTCATCCGGTCGATGGCCGCGCGCGGCCATCTCGGCGGCCTGGCCTGGACCACGCCCCAGGCCCTGCGTGTGTTGGACGCCGCGGGCTTCGACGTGGTCCTCGTCGAGACCGTCGGTGTCGGCCAGAGCGAGGTCGAGATCGCGGGGCAGGCCGACTCCACCATCGTCCTGCTCGCCCCCGGCATGGGCGACGGCATCCAGGCCGCGAAGGCCGGGATCCTCGAGATCGGTGACCTCTACGTCGTGAACAAGTCCGACCGCGAGGGCGCCGACAAGGTACGCCGGGACCTCCGCTCGATGCTCGGCCTCGCCGAGCGCAGGGAGGGCGCCTGGCGTCCGCCCGTCCTCAAGACCACCGCCTCCGCGGGCGCTGGCGTTGAGGACGTCGTCGACGCTCTCGAGCAGCATGCCGCGTGGTTGCAGGAGAGCGGCGAGCTCGCCCGTCGGCGTACCCGGCGAGCGCGCGACGAGATCGAGACCCTCGCCCTCACTGCCCTGCGCAAGCGCTGGGGGAGTGTCGGGGAGGGCGACCGGCTCGATGCACTGGCGGCTGCTGTGGTCGCTGGTGAGATCGACTCGCACACGGCGGCGGAGCAGCTCAGCGGCGGCTGATCAGAGCTGGCTGAACTTCAGGAACGGCGGGCCCGGGAGGTCGGTCCGCTTGACGGCCGAGGCGTCGATGATCGCGACGGACACGCCGTTGGCCGCGAGCTCTGGGGCGATCTGCAGGCCTTCGGGTGAGGACAGGCGAACCATGAAGTGCTCAGTCGGTTCGGGCGTGGCGTCCGTGGACAGAGGGATGGAGACCTTCACCTCGGTCGAGCCGGAGGGGATCACGACCCGCTGG